>DDXO01000125.1 GCA_002347155.1 Caldifarciminota bacterium UBA2258 | reverse complement strand
GCCCCACGGATATCTGTCCGTGGTCCGGCATGAGTCGACAAACGCCGGGGCGGTAGAATCGGCAATGCTCAGTATCTGAAATGGCTGTGGGTTCTCCACTCCAGGGCCGCGACCAGACACGAATGCCAGAGGCCCGTCTAGGAAGATGTCGTAGCCACCGAGATTGTTCAGCTTGGCCAAAAGACGCGGCGAGCTTGGCGTTGAGATGTCCAGGGTGATGAAACGGACCGGATAGGGGTAGCCGGTTTCCTCGTAGCTGGCACAGACCAAGTTACCTCGCGCGGTCGCGGAGAGCGTGTGGCCGCAGGGGTACGAGCCGACTTGATGCGGGTTGGCCGGATTCGACACGTCTACGAACGCGAATCCTCCGCTCTGGCACACGACGACCGTGTTGCCTGAGCCGGTCGTGACTGAGCCAGACTCAAGGCAGGAGCCTAGCTCATACATGTTGGCCGGGTTGGCGATGCTGATGACGTGGAACGTATCGCGCCTGATGAAGAACAGGAACGTATCCCGTATCCAAAAAGTCTCCGACCGCCCCGAGAAGCTGGCCGCGCTGGACCGGCTGCGTCGGGTCAGCTACGTTCCAGACCTCAAGGTCGGCATTGCTGCTGGTGTAGAGCAGAGAATCCACAAGGTACGACTGCGCCGTGAGCGACGGGAACTGAATCTCCGAGAGCACCCTTGGACTGTCGACGTTGGCAAAGCTCAGCAGCGCCACCTCGCTGCCGAGGGTCAGCACGACCAGTGTATCCTTGCCAGTAACTTCCGCCGCCGGCCCACGACCCCACTTACCTCGAAGCACTAAACCCGTCCCCGAGTCCGCCTCCGTCCTCCATCTTCCGTCACTCGATCCCTTGATCTCTTGATCCCTCGATCCCTCTCGCTCGTACATCCACTCCATCCTCATCTTCGGCGGAACCGCTCGCGCCGAATCCACCAGCGCTCGTTCACCCATCAACGGCCGCCCGGCGACAGCGACCACAGTCAACCCCAACCCCAAGAGAAAGACAATCGTTCTTTTCACGAGACTATTCTAGTCCGAACCATCCCCACGTCAAACCGACTTCGGGTTCCTCGGGTCGTAGGCGAACGAGATCGCCCCGGCGCCCGTCCGACTCACGATGACCTTGTAAGTCCGCCCTCGCACAGGACTGGCGTCGAAGTCCAGTGGGATATTCAACCACGACCATGACCGACTGGGCGCAGAGACGTTGTACTTGTGCGCGACCATCGGTCCGGCCGAGTCCCAGACCTCCACGTTGAACGCCTCGCCGGTGCCTCTGTCACCCATCCAGAAGCTGATCATCGCAATGCTGTCCAGCGTGTTGCGATAGTATTGCGTGACACCGTTGTTGGGAGCCGTGACGATTTCTGATACACAGCCCCCGTAAGGCACCGCGTCGTAGCTCTTGGAGATTCCAAACGCCAGTGATGACGCCGATACGAGCAGGACTGCTACTAGGACAGCCTGTCTCATGTTTGCCTCCTATTGCCTGACTAGTTTGCTCTGCAGAACTCCTGTTCTGGTTTCTACTCGAAGGAAATACAATCCCGGACCACATTTATCCAACTTCAGTTCAGCCGACATGACCTCCTTCCTCACTTGCTTCACCAATACACATCTGCCCGAGACATCGTATAGACTCAGCCGAACATCGGCATCAAGCTGCCCGCCGAATTGGACGCGCACCAGTTCACCGCAAGGGTTGGGCGACACGAATAACTCAGGCCACAAGCTGACTGCCTTGCGCGGTTCCTGCATGCCGACTGCGGTCGTTTCTGCCACCACCACACCTGCATCGCCGCACGCGGCATATAGGTAGGGCTCGACCCAAGCCAACCGGTTCACAGAGGCCGGGGTCCCAAGAGTGCCGACGGACACGGGCTCGGCCGGATTCCCCAAGTCAAGAAGAC
Organism: Caldifarciminota bacterium UBA2258; assembly: GCA_002347155.1. Lineage (GTDB taxonomy): Bacteria > Hydrothermota > Tepidihabitantia > Tepidihabitantales > Tepidihabitantaceae > UBA2258. The sequence continues at coordinate 25,122 of DDXO01000125.1, read as the reverse complement.
GGATCTCGGTCCTTCTCCTACTGACACCCCAGCTACCAACGAAAAGCAGCGAGTCGGTAGCCACCAGAGCCGCGCCGAAACTGGGTAGTACCACGCTATCTATCAAGTATGGAGAAGCTGGGTTGGCAACGCTAGCGACGTAGAGGTTGCCCGATACGACGTACGCGAACGTATCTCTCACCGCGACGTCGCAGGCTCCATTGGGCGGAGTCAGCGTGCCAACGATTGCCGGGCTGTCCGGGCGTGCGATGTCGATAATCTGCAATCCGACTAGTCCGTTGGCAACGAAGGCCAGTGTATCGCCTACATCCATCCCATACCCGTACATCAAGTCCGGCAGTCCGCACGACCCCACGACCACCGGCGAGCGCGGCCGGGCGACGTTGACTATCTGGAACCTGTAGCTTTGCGCGACGTAGAGCAAGCTGTCTCGGAGCACCATGTCCCGCGGGAAGTTAAACACCGAGTCGCCGGCAACGATTCGCGGGTTGGCGGGGTCCGCGACATTCGCCACACGTAGGTAGGGCTGCGGCCACCAGCTCAGATACGCGAAGCTGTCTCGTGCCACCGCGGAAAACGTGGCCAAGCCGGTAGAGACGGTGTCGAGCGCACCCACCTCGGTCGGCAGCGAGGGCTGTGTGACGTCCAGTATCTTCATGCCGGCGTCAAGACTGGCCACGTAGCAGAAGTTCCGGTCAACCGAGACATCCTGAGCGACACCAGCCACCATTAGCGCCGTGTCGTAAGTTGGAGCGCTCAAGCTATGGACATCAATGACGGCCAGTCCTTCGGTTCTATCCGCGACCGTAGCGAGGCCACGCGCTGAGTTGCCCCAGACGCCGAAGTTCATGCCTGGTGTCGCGCATTGACCGAGCGCGACAGGGCGAGTGCTGTCTGCGAGGGAGACAATCTGGAACTCGTGGCTGCCTTGAAAGTAACCGGACAGGAACACCAGCGCCCCGTCGAGCATCACATCACTGCCGCCGGCATCCGAGAGGTAGCCGAGGCGTTGCATCGAGGCAGGGTTCCTCACATCGAGCACGTCAAACTCAAGCCACTCCGGGTCGTTCGGGTTACCAAACGTTACACAGCAGATGTTGCCGCGTGCTTCAACCGAAATCGGCATACCGGGATATGTACCGACTTGGTGTGGATTCCTCGGGTCGGACACGTCTATTGAGTACAAGCCCCAACGGTCGGCAAGGAACGCGGCATTGTTGGTCACCGTGACCGCGTCGCCGGAGTCCCGGCAACTGCCAAGCAGGTAGACATCCGTCGGGCTGGCGATGCTGTAGACCTTGAAAGTGTCGTTGGGTCCTGACAGAGACTGAGTCAGGTAGAGCAGCGTGTCTCTGACGCAGAAGTCAGAAAGCAGTGTCGGCGTTCGGCTGCGAAAGACCGGCGCGGCCGGGTCCTGCACGTTCCAGACCTCGATGCCAGCTTGCCCGCTGTTGCAGCCGATGTAGAGAAACGAATCACGCAGGGCAGCTTGCGCAACCAGCCCCATCGCTTGCACCTCAGACAGCACGCGGGGATTGGCAGTATCCGCGAAGCTGATGATGGCGACCTCACTGCCGAGCGAGAGGAACACGAGTGAATCGCGGCCCGTGACTTCGACCGACGGTCCACGGCCGTACTTCCCCACGAGACGGAGGCCGGTCGACTCGCTGATGAATGGCTGAGGCGCGTTCATAGGTGGTATCTCAATACCGCGCTCGTTCAGCCAACGGGCGCGCAGCCGGGGCGGCACCTGTCGTAACGAGTCCATGACTATCTGCTCACGCCGCATTGGCGACGTGGCGACGGCTACCGCGCTAAGACCCAACCCCAGCAGCAAGGCAATCGTCCTTTTCATGAGACCATTGTAGTCCGAACCCTCATTACGTCAAACTGCCATCGCCCGCATCTGCGGATGCACCCGCGCCAGCGACTCCTGCACCGCCGCGTGCTCCTCGAATGATAGCAAGCCACCAAAGGCCACCGCCGTTCCGAGCAGGAGAACGATACTCCACCGCCACCGTCTCATGGCACGATGATTCTAGACGCCCAAGTCATGATGTCAAACCGCCGGGCCGAACGGGAACAGAAGGGGCGGGCTTGCGCCCGCCCTTGTTGGTCGAATCGGTGTTGGCTACTTGGTCGTGACCCAGACCTGTTCCATTACGACCGGCGTGGTGGGCTTGTCCATCGGGCCGGTCTGGACTTTCTCGAGCTTGGCAAGCACGTCCATGCCATCGGTGAGCTGGCCGATGACCGTGTACTGGCCGTCAAGCTGCGGCGTGGGCCCGAAGCAGATGTAGAACTGGCTGCCGGAGGAGCGGCGCTCAGGGTTGACCTGGTCACCGGTGCGCGCCATGGCCATGGCGCCTTTGGTGTGCTGCCGCTTGATCTCGGCCGGCACGGTGTAGCCCGGGCCGCCGGTGCCGTTGCCGGACGGGTCGCCGCCCTGAATCATGAAGCCCGGAATCAGGCGGTGGAACGTGAGGCCGTTGTAGAATCCTTTGATGCCGAGGTTGGCCACGTTGACGACGTTCTTGGGCGCGTCCTTGGTATAGAATTGGACCTTTATCGTGCCGTAGTCCTTGACCTTGATGTGGAAGAAAAGGTTCTCGGGAAGCTTGGTTACTTCGAGGGTGTCTTTGAGCATACCTTCCAGCGCCGGAGGCGGGGTTGCGGGCATAGCTGCATTTGCGTCGGCCGGCGCTGACGGTTGAGTCGTGTCAGCCGCTTGGGCCGGCGGTTCTGCCGGGGGCTGGCTTGCGGGCTGCGCAGGCTTGGGTGCGCCACAGCCGATTACCAGCATCGCGACGGCGATTGTGAGGAACCACTTCATACTAACGGACCTCCTTTACAGAATGACGAGTGACGAATTACGAATGACGAATGACGGAACAGACGACCTTCCGAAATCGGCATTCTCTTGCCTATCCTCTCACCATGGCCGGGTGACGACGAACTTGCGCCGCGACGTTCCGGCCGCGGTTTCAGCGCGGGCCACGTAGACGCCGGGTCTGAGCCCAGCGCTCTTCAGGTCAATCGCGTATCGGTCTGGAAAGGCGGCAGCCCCGCTGCCGCAATCCAAGGCAGACTGCTCCGTTCCGAACGGGTAACATTTTACCAGCCGGCCCGTAATGTCAATGATTTCCAGCTTCCGGCAGGCCGGCGGGAGAGTGACATAGAGGATGCGGCTGGCAGGGTTGGGGAAGACGCGAGGCAGGGAAGAGGGAGGAGGGAGGAGGGAGGAGGGAGAATTGATGCCGGCGGGGGAGGTGCGGTAGGAGACGGCGTCGAGGTCGAGCCCGGCGTGCGGGTCTCCGTTCGAGCCGGTCGAGTCGCAGACGATGCGCAGGTACCTCGCCGAGTCGAGCCCGGCAGAGCCTAAGTCGAATGAGGCCGTCCCGTTGGCATGGCCGAGGCTGGTCCAGGGCCCGGTCCAGTCGGTTCCCGCGTAGAGCCAGTAGCCGTCGGCCACGCTGTCGCTGTCGAAGACCGTGATGTCGTCACCGGGAACGTTGTGGATCCAGCCGGAGAGGAGGCGGCCGGTTGCCACCGAAAGCGGGGACAGTCCCCGTCCGCGAGGACGCGGCCGCGATCCGGTACAGTCCCCGTTTTCGGTCCGGCCGGCAGAGAGACAGACGTCGCCGAAGCGGCCGAGCGAGAAGCTGTTGCCGTCAGGAGCGCCCAGCGCGAACATCGAAGTCGTCGGCATGACTTCGCTCGGGTCGGAGCGAACCAGCCACATCATCTCTTCGACGTAGATGTTGCCGGACGTGTCGGGCGTGAGGCCGAAGTCCGCGGTGGCCGTGCCGCCGGTCGGAACGACGACGCCGCTGATGGTCTTGGACAAGTAGCCCTGGGCGTGAGCGGTCAGAGTGTACGTGCCGGCGGGCAGGGGCTTGTGGAAGTCGCCAAGCGCCGGGTCAGTATAGCAGTCCCAGCGCAGGGGGCTATCCACCGACACGCGGGCGAATAGCGGAGCGCCGGTCAGCGATTCCCGGACAACACCATTGACTCCGAACCGGCAGGCCTGAATCATGCCAAGCAGGGCACGGCGGTTGGCCACGCAGATGGAGTCGATTCTCGCCTGCTGGCTGGGCTGGTAGGTTTCGATGGTGTAGGCGAGGTTGCCGAAGAGGCCGAAGCTCGCGTCCTGGCAGGAGCCGTCGACTTCGTACCACGCGTAGCCGTTGATGGGTTCGAGCTGCGTGGTGCTCGAGCCGTAGGTCGAGTCCGCGTACTGCCGGGCCAGGGACGCGATCAGGCCGGAGTCGGGCGGGTCGGCCGGATGGTTGTCCCAGAGGTAGTTGACGTAGGCCGCGACCGAGTGGTAGGCGAACTCCATGCTGATGTTGTTGTCAATGTTATGCCGGCGCATGTGGCGCGTCTCCGGCTGAGAGAACGGGCCGGGGCTGTTGCCCATCCCGGTCCAGCGGTAGCCGAAGTCTCGGTTCAGGTCAATGCCGTTCGCGTTGGAGCGGCGGTTGGCGACGTGGCCGTCGACGTTGAATATGGGAATGACCCAGAGTTCAGTCGAATCGACCAGGTTGCGGATCGCCGTGCTGGTGTCGTAGCTTGCCAGGATGTGTTGCAGGAATGAGAGCGCTATCTCGCTCGCGATCTTCTCGTCGCCGTGATGAGGACCAACTATGCGGAACTCGGGTTCGGCTTCCTCGGTTTGGGGGTTGTCGGTGACGCGCATCGCGAGGATAGGCTGGTTCTGTACCGAGAAGCCGAGCGTTTCAAGCCGGCAGATGAGCGGGTAGGTGTCGGCAAGCGCGGTCATTGTCGAGCATATCTGTGCGTAGGTGCGGTAGCCGAGCAGGACGGAATCGACCCAAGCCTGGTAGTCGGGCAGGGTGATCTGCGGCGAGTAACCGAGCGCCCGAAGTCCTGCCAGTTCCTCGTCAGAGGCCACGATGCTGACCATGCTGTCGGTGACGCCGTAAGTCTCAAGCCCGCGGGGCAGGTCGTAGACCGCAGCATGGTTCGGAAGCGGTACCACAGCCATCCGCCTCGGTGTCGCGGCAGAGCCGTTGCCTTGGACTGCGGCAGCAGCGCTGCCGCTTTGCCCGGACTGCGGCAGCGCTGCTGCCGCACTCCAAAGCCCCAGAACAACGGCCGCAGCGACGATTGTGCTCAAGGACAACTAGTCTATCAGGATGAGTTTGCGGGTCAAACTTCCTTGCGGCGATGCCGCGCGGAGCAGATACACGCCGGCGGGCACGAGTCTGCCCTGTTGGTCGCGGCGGTCCCAGGTCAGAGAAGAGGGAGGAGTGAGGAGGGAGGAGAGAGGAACGAGGGTGCGGACAAGGGAGCCGGAGATGTTGAAGACCTGCAGGGCGCGAACCTGGCCGCCGAGCGTGATGCGGACCGGCCCGCGATTGACTGTGGCTATGTGGAGTTCGGCCGGGCCCAGAGCAAGGCCCTTCCTCTCGGCTATGCCCAAAGGCGGCGCATCGAAGAGAATACTGGTCGAGCTTGTCGGTACGTGCTTGAGCGGGTCGGCGTTGTACACGTACTCCTGGTACCAGTTCCAACTGCCGTCGCCGCCCTGAATTCCGATAGTGCTGCTGGTAGCGTCAGCCGTGACGTTGAGGTAGTTGCAGCGTATGTCGCCGTTGAGCTGCAGGATGACCTGGAAGGTCGCCCGGCCGGTGTCGGGTGGTTGCCGGCGAGCATCAACCCAGGTGTACACGAACTTGTCGGAAAGGAGGTCTTCGTACACCCGGCCCGAATCGCCGAGCCGAAGGTCGTCCCAGAAAGGCGCGATGATGTTGGTGATGCCCTCGTACGGCAGTGCGAAGTTCTGACTGGCGATGGTGTTCGAGGTCTGGAGATAGCCGTTGGTGCACACGTACAAACGGTTGAAGGCGTTTCCGTAGAAGTTGAAGTAGAACGGCAGGTTACGGCGGGATATGCCTTCGTCTCCGTTCGGAGCCCAGTCCTTGATGATGGTCCCTCCGGTCGGGTCGAACCAGGAGAACGCCAAGTTGTCGGGTTCCTGTGTTGACTTGTAGACGTAGCCGTATCCGTCCGGGTCACTGCCGGTTGTGGTGCGAGAGCGTGCGCGGGCGGTGTCGTTGCTCGGGTTCTCGTCGCCAGCGAGGGTGACAGAGGCGGTGGTGTGAAACACGTGCAGTCCCGGCGGCGCGAACGTGCCGAACTCCACCAGTTGGGCAGAGTCGGGCGCGAGACTGAGCGACGTGTCAGCAGTGAACACCGGCGACCCGGTCATTGAGTCGAGAACCGTGACCCGGGCGCTCAGGTTCTCATTGACGGTGCCGAAGTTGCGGAACAGGACCGAGACCGGGCAGGAAGCGTCCCGAGCCAGCCTGCCGGCGGGCGAAACGATGCCGGTCACGCCGACGTCGTGGGTGTAGCTGGACATGTCCAGATACTCGGTCGTCTGCAGGTATGGGGTCGAGCCGGGATAGCCGCCCGCCACGTAGACACGGCCCGCAGCATCCGAGGCGCTGCCGGACACGCAGGACACTGCCTGTGGCTTGGAGGCGCGCGCAGTCCAGGCGCCATTCCCGGCGAGCGACCAGACGTCGTCCAGACCGGAGAAACCGGAAGGGTGAAGGCTGAAGGGCGAAGGATGAAGCCCAGGAGACGAACCTGCATCCAGGGCCAGGCCGCCGATGACAAACAGCTCGCCGCTGGCGACACCGCTGGCGGCGCGGCAGCGGCGGGCTCCAGGCAGGGTGTCAAGTTCCTGCCAAGAGATGACCCTCGGATTCGAGGGATTGAGGATTCCCCGCCAGGCACGGTTGGTCGGGCCGGAACTGGTCCAGCCGGTCGCAATGAGCAGCGTGTCGCCCGTGATGCCGCAGGCCATGGCGCCGAGCGGCAGCGGCAGGGACGTAGCCGTGTACCAGGTTTCGAGGTTCGGGTCGTAGAGCCGGACCGTGGAGGTCGGAGGCATCGAGGGATGCCAGCTACCACCGCCGAAGACGAGTATCAGGCTGTCACGCCAGGCCACCGTGCCGAAGTCATAGAGGCCGGCCGGCATGTTCGGAGCGGTGGTCCAGGTGTTGCTGTTTGGGTTGTACACTTCCACGTTGGCCAGACCGGTTCCGAACGTGCGGCAACCACCGAATACCCACACCTTTCCGCTGAGGGCACAGGCCTGTCCCAGGCCGCGGCGCTGACTCATTGCGGCACGCTGTGTCCACGAATTGGACTGCGGTGAATAGGCGATGCAGAGGCGTTCCATCGTGTCGGTGGGCGAGCGCTGGCCACCGATTGCATACAGCCGGGGGCCTGAGTCGGTTGCGGCGAAGGCTGTCATGTGAAAGGCGCGAGGGACAGGCAGCGGTGTGACCTCGTACCACTCGTTCCCCGCGATGGCGGTCGCTGATATAGCAACGACCAGTGAGACAACGCGCAGGGTTGTCAGACCTTGCCGGCAGTAGTCCTTGGTCAGCATCATCACACTGCAATCTGAGGCTACAGTTTATACCAGAAGTGTCAATAGAGGAGGAACTGCCGGGGCGGACTCACGGGTGAGCTGAGGAGAGTCGGGCTAGTAGCCCCAGCGGCGCGTGCGCTTGAGCCAGGCCTCGGAGTAGGACAGGGTCAGCATCAGCCGGCCAGCGACCTCGTTCATGACCCGGGAGTTGCGCAGCAAGACCTCTCCGGAAACGTCGAGTGAACCGAACTTCGGAATCGGTACGCTGGTCCCGAGGTGGATGCCGTCCTCAGTTATCGGGGGATTCTGGAATCGGAACCCGGGATCAAAGTACGTATCGACGGCGCTGAAGTACCATGTCTGCCGGGAATAGCCCACGCGTACCGGGTGGAGTGAGTCGATGTCGTATTCGGCGCCGATGGAGCCGCGCCAGACGTTCTTGTATCCGAGGCTGGAGACGTTCTCTTCACCAGTGATAGTCGCATCCTGCCATGGGTAGACCGTCAGTCCGAGGTCGAATCCGATTTTGCTGGTCGGGTTGATGGTTGTGGCGAGCGAGTATGAATGGGGCAGTGAAATGTCGTAGTAGCGTGTGGTGTCGGTGATGACGCCGTGCACGCGTTTGTAGCGCCGCGCACTCAGGTCCAGCGCCGGTTCGTAGTACGCGGCGAGCGAGAAGACACGGCTCTGGAACGAGCCTCCGACCTTGAAGGTGTTACCCACATAGTCGACTTCGATGGTGTCGGTCGATGTGTAGCCACCGGTTTCGAGTTCGAACCGCCAGTTCTCGCGCGAACCGCCCATGATGTGGTTGAACTCGGCCCCGAGGCAGACCTTGTCAAAGAGCGACTTGGCGAACCCGACCCGGAGCGCGTAGATTCCGCCGCGGCCGACGATGCGGCGGCGGTATGCAGTATCGGCAAGGGAATCGGACCAGACGTCGAAGTCCTGGCTGAACTTCTGGTTGATGCCCGCGAACAGGCGGGTCGCGAAGGGCAGCGGCGCAGCGACGTTGAAAGCCGCGGGCCGTACCTCGCCGAGCAGGCGGCTGTTTCCGTGCTGAGTGCCGAGGACTCCGGTGCCGAGCGCCGTGACGTGGAACGAGGTCTGGTCGAGCCCGACGAATATGCCGGGGTTCAGAGTGGACAAGGCAGACGGCTCGGCCAGCCCCGCGACCCGGGCCTCGCCGGAAGGCGTGATTTCGCCAAGGCCGCGGGAGTTGAAGAACGATTGGGCGTGGCTGACAGAGACGAAGCCAGAAGTCAAAAGCCAAAGGCCAAAAGCCAAAGCCAGCGCCGGCCGGAGAGTTTGCAGTTTGCAGTTTGCAGTTTGCATTGGTCCTACCTGAACCTGTCTTCGGGCGGGAGGACGTACTGGATATCGAGACGCGGCGCGTCGGGACCGGAGCGGGGAATCCGGAAACGGAAGAGCGCCGACCATTCGGGCGAGGCAGTGATGAGCAGACCATGGTTCGGCGTCGTATCGGAACGGCTGGTCCAGAGCTGGACCATAGACCGGATGTCAATGCTGACCGCGGTATCACTGTCCGCCGGCACGATGTACCTGGCATAGGCACTCGGCGGACTCTCGTAGCGAGCCGTGGCGCCCTTCTGGATGAACGACTCGGTCAGGCGCGATGCTCCCAGCACGAGCGTGTCGGTACGGCGGTACTTGGTGCCCGGTTTGAACCTGAGGTCGGCTTTGGCAATTGTGGCCTCGGGTGGGATCGAGTCGATGTTGAAGGCGAGCCAGGTACGGAACGCGACGCCCGAACCGACCAGCAGGTCATACGGCTGCGAATTGGTGGCAACCGTGTCAATGAGGCTGGCGTCCGCCGCGTCGTTGATTACCCGTGTGGTCTTCTTGCCTTTGACGGTATAGGTGACGCGGAGCCGCGGTGCCTTGGCCGTGTTCGAGCTCGTGCCGGCGTGGATTGCGACGATCCCGGTGTCCTGCGGGAAGATGCCGACGCCGTAGTTGCGGATGGCTGCCCGCAGCGCCGAGTCGAACTCGACGTATCGGAAGTCGAACATCGCGCTGTCGCCCGCCATCGTCCCGGTCGCCAGGATTTCGGGCAGGAAATCGCCGCCCGGTGTCAGCCAGTGGTCGAAGGAGTCGGCCATCTGCCACGATACGCCGCTCTCAGTCCAGGCGGAGGAGCAGGGGCGGCAGACAAAGCTCATGGTCCGGAGCGTGTCGGGCTGGTGCAGCACGAGCTGGAAGGAGGTGATGGAGTCGAGGCTCATCGTGTCGAGTATCGAGAACCGGAGCACGATTTGCGACACATAGGACGCGTCCTTGCCCAGGTACAGCAGACTTGAACCACCCAGCGGGGCATAGCGTGAGTAGCTCGCAGCCGTATCGAGCAGCAGCGTAGTGTCGGCCGTGCCGGTGACACGGTCGCGCACCTGGTCGTACCCGACCGGCAGCGTATTGCAGGCAGTAACGGAAAGCAACAAGCCAAAACCCAAGAGCCAAAAGCCAAAACGCAGGGTCCGGGCAACTTTCAATCTTGACTTCTGCATCTTGGATATCCTCATTCGGTCTGCGCCGCCTGCGCGAAGCGGTGACGGATGTGCTCGACGATGTCGTCCTCGGCTGCGGTGGCGGCGGAACGGAGCGCGTTCATGATGGCGCGGGGCGAAGAACGGCCGTGGCCGACCACGACCGTGCCGAGCACGCCGAGCATCAGCGCACCGCCGTGTTCCTGGTAGTCCATCCGTTCGATGAACTCGCGGAGAACCGGTTTGGACAGCCAGCGACGCCAGCGGCGGGTGCGGTGCTCGGCGTCGGGTTCGAGGTACTGCTCAACCAGGCCGCTGAGGACTTCGGCCAGGCCCTCGGCGTACTTCAGGAGCGCGTTGCCGACGAACCCGTCGCAGACAACTACGTCCACCGTGCCTTTGAGTATCGCGTTCCCCTCGACGTTGCCGACGAAGTTCAGGTCTTGCTTGTGGAAGAGCTGGTAGGCGTTGAGGGTCAGTTCGTTGCCCTTGGAGACCTCGTGGCCGATATTGAGGAGCCCGACCGAGGGATTGGCTTTCTTGAAAAGGTAGCTGGCCGCGGTGGCGCCCATGATTCCGAACTGGAGCAGTTGCAGCGGTTTGGTGTCGACGTTGGCCCCGATGTCGAGCACGAATGTGTTGCCCTTGAGTGTCGGGAAGAGGGCTCCGAGGGTGGGGCGGTACACGCCGGGCACGACGCCGAGCATCGTTACGGCATAGGCCATTATCGCTCCGGTGTTGCCGGCGCTGACGACGCCCGCTACTTTGCCCTGCTTGAGCAGGTCCATGCAGACTGCCATTGAGGAGCCGCGTTTGCGCTTGACCACCTCGTTGGGTGACTCTTGCATGCCGACGACTTCCTCGGCCGGGACCAGCTCCAGCCGGCCGGAGTAGTCTTTCATGGTCTCGGAGTCGATAATGCCGGGCTTGCCGACCAGCACGACCTCGAGGTCCTTCCACTCATCCAGGGCGAGCGCGACCCCCTCGAGTTCGGCGGCGGGCGCATTGTCCGTGCCCATCACGTCTAGGGCGATCTTCATCGATTCAATCGCGAACGGACGCCGCGGACACGGGCGCTGCTACCGCTCGCTCTCCTTCTTGACAAAGATGACCTCTTTGCCGGCGTAGTACCCGCAGTGGGGGCATACGCGGTGCGGTAGCTTCGGCTCGTGGCAATGCGGGCAGTCCACGACGGTCGGTACGGTCAGCTTCCAGCCGGTGCGGCGTTTGCGTCCACGTGTGTGGGAATGTCGTCTCTTAGGTAGCGGCATTTGTCCTCCAAGAAGTGACTGTCACAGGTGCAGGGGATTCTAGCGGGTTAGGGACTAGAGTCAAGGCATGGGCTCGAATCAGGCGAAGTCAGAGGTCAGAATGGAGAGTGCAGACGGAGGAAGGACCGACCATCGGCCGGCTACATGCGGTCGGTGACTTCGATGCCGAGCAGGGCGAGGCCGGTCGCGAGAACTCTGCCGGTCATCTCGACCAGGTAGAGCCGCGCGTCCCGGAGCGCGGGCGTCTCAGCCTTAAGTACCGGCGCCTTGTCGTAGAACGCCGAGAAGTCCCGGGCAAGGCGGTAGATGCGCCCGGCAATCCGGTGCGGTTCGTACGTCTCCGCCGCGGCGACGATAGCATCCGGGAACCGGGCGATGGATTTGAGTAGTGCGAACTCCTCTGGCAGGGCGAAGGACGAAGGACTCGGGATTTTGGATTCTGGACTCTGGACTTCGGACTTTCTGAGTATCGACCTCGTCCTGGTATAGGCATACTGGAGGTATGGTGCCGAGTCGCCGTCGAGTGCGAGCATCCGGTTCCAGTCGAACACGACTTCCTTGATGCGGCTCTGGGAAAGGTCGGCGTACCTGATTGCCCCAATGCCGACGATGCGGCTGATTCTGGCTTTCTCTTCGGGGGAGAGGTCGCGGCCCTGGACTACGGCTTCGGCCCGGCGGATTGCCTCGGAAATGACGTCTTCGAGGAACACCACCCGGCCTTCGCGGGTGGACATCCTGCCTTCGGGCAGCCGGACCAGTCCGAAAGTGACGTGGACGCACGGTACGGGGATGCCGAGTTTTGCCAGGGCCGCACTGAACTGGCGGAAGTAGAGCTCCTGCTCCTTGCCTACCACATAGAGCATCTTCTCCGGGCGCCAGCGCTCGATGCGGTACTCGGCAGTGGCGATTTCCCGCGTCGCGTACAGGCTGGTGCCGTCCGACTTCTGGAGGATGAGCGGGGTTTCGATGCCGACGTCGTCGAGCGGGATGATGACCACGGTCTCGTCCGATCCCACTTCGTCCCCGCCGGTTACCATTGCGGCTGCCGGCTTCTCGCGTCGAGCCACGCCTCGTTCGAGAGCGCGGCTGATGACTCCCGAGAGCCGGTTTTCATAGGCGCTTTCGCCGCGGATTGAATCGAACCTCACCCCGAGCAGGTCGTAGATGCGGCCGAACTCGGCCGTACTGAACTTGACGAACCGCTGCCAGAGCGACCGCGCCTTCTCGTCGCCGGTTTCGAGCCGGCGGAACCAGTCCCGGGCCTCGAGTTCGAGGTCGGCACTGGTTTTGGCCTCTTCGTGAAACCGGACGTAGAGGCTGAGCAGGTGGGTGGTCGGGTTGCGCTCCAGTTCGTCTTCGCTGCCCCAGCGGGTGAACGCGCAGAGCAGTTTGCCGAACTGCGTGCCCCAATCGCCCAGGTGGTTGTCACCGATCACGCGGTAACCGAGGAAGCTCAGGATGTTGTGCAGGGCCTGGCCGAGGATGGTCGAACGAAGGTGGCCGACCGAAAAGGGTTTGGCGATGTTCGGAGACGAGTAGTCGATGAGGATGGTGTGGCCCGCGCCGGCATCCGAGCGGCCGTAGCGGTCGGGACCCCGGCTGAAGTCAGCGATGACCTCCTGCGCAAAGCGAGCCTTATCGAACGACAGGTTCAGATAGCCTTTGAGCGCGGTTGCCGAGGCGAAGCGCGTACCCTCGAGCCGCAGCGAACCGGCCAGTCGCTCGGCCAGCGCCTGCGGGCTCTCGCTTCGTTCCTTGGCCGCGCGGAAGAGCGGGACCGCGAGGTCGGCGTCGATGTCGCCTTCGACGTCGCGCACCTCGCCGGGGTTGACGTTCACACCCTGAGCCGCGAGCAGGCTAACGAGTTCTTCGCGGCAGCGAGACAGGAAGTAGCTGCTGTCAGTCATTCGAGTCAGGGATAGACACAAGAGCAGCGGTGAAAGCGCGGTACGTCGGCTCGTCGCGCAGCACGAAGCTTACCGAAACGGGCCTCGGGTCGGCGCAGCTGTGGCTGAGCGCTGCCGCGACCATCAGGCGCGCGCAGGCTTCCGCGGGAAAGCCGCCGACGCCGGTGCCAAGCGCCGGGAAAGCAACCGAGTCGAGCTCAAGCCGCGCTGCCTCGGCGAGCGCGCTCCGCGTGGCCCCGGTTATCAGCTCCGCGCTGGTGAGGAGGTCCTGACCCATGGCCGCGGCGTGGATGCAGTAGCGGGCCTTGAGTTGTCCAGCCGTTGTCGTGACCGCCTGCCCCGGCTCAATCGGGCCGAGCTTCATTGCTTCACGCTCGATCTCCGGGCCACCCTTCGCCTTGATGGCGCCGGCCACACCCGTACCCATCCACAGGTGGTTGTTCGCGGCGTTGACGACCGCGTCGGATGCCTGTTCGGTGATGTCCCCGAGGACCACGGACAACTGTAGTCGGCCGATTTTCCTTGAGTACGGGCTAGGACTCATGCTGCATGATCACCCGCAGCACGTCGTCGGGTGAGCCGGCCTTGTTCAGGCCGATGCGCACTTCGTCCTTTCGCAGGAGTCGGGAGAGTCGCGCCAGGGTCATGATGTACTCGGTCTTCTGCTCCTCCGGCGCGGCGATCAGGAAGATGAGATGCGACGGCTTGCCGTCGAGGCTGTTGAAGTCCACGCCCGAGTCGGACCGGCCGAACGCGAGCACGATACTGGAAACGGCCTTGGTACGCGCGTGGGGAATCGCCACGCCCACGCCGATGCCGGTGCTCTCCATGTTCTCCCGCCGGACGATGGCCGACACAAACTCGGATTCCACGGTGATGGCGCCTGCCGTAACCAGCGGGCGGACCAGCTCGCTTATCACCGCGAACTTCTCCTTCGATTGCAGGTCGAGCACAATTGCCGAGCGCGGCAGCAGCTCGGATATTTTCGCCATTATACCTCCGTCAGTGTTACTTCACGAATACAACCGGCCGGTTGCTCTGGCGCACGAGCTCCGAGCAAGTCAGCCGGCAGTCGGCGCTGGCGACTATCAGCTCAGCATCATAACTGCTGCTGAGGCCGACCAGTTTCTGCAGCGGGTCTCCGGTCTCAAGGAGGAGCGAGATGCGGACGTTCTTCTGGAAAGCGTCGTCCTCGACCTCGTACAACTGGCTCCAGGCGCTTTCCTCAGCGTCCGAGGTCTGATTGTCCCGCCGGTGCGGTGCATCAGGGTCGACGACCGACAAGGCGAACACGCGACACGACATGCCTTCGGCGAGGCGCAACGCCCAGGTGACGGCCGTCGCCATGCCCGGCGTGTCTTCGACGTAGAGAATGATGCGTTCCATACTACTTGCCTACGCAGAAGCGGGCAAAGACCCGGTCGAGGATGTCGGTAGCTGTTGCTGGTGCATCCACCTTGTTCAGCATATCAACCGCCGACCCCGTTTCAAGCGCGGCAGTTTCCAGGGTCGGAGCCCTGCCGGCCCGGAACAGGGCGTCCCGGCAGGCCGAGAGCGCCTCGAGCTGGCGGCGGTTCACCGTCAGCCGGGGCGCGGCGCCTGCATGCAGCATCCGGGCAAGACGCGCCCGGAGCCTGGCAATGCCTGCACCGGTGCGGCACGAGACCGGAACCAGCCCGGTCGGGCATATGCCCGCCTCACGGGGTCCGAACCGGCGCGCGAGGTCGGTCTTGTTCAGTACGCAGATTGCCCTACGTCCGTTGATGGCCGCTGCCACGGCTCGGTCGGAGGGGCCGGTCGGACGGGCACCATCGAAGAGGGCGATGATGATGTCCGCCTGCTCCACGGCCTTACCGGTCTGGGCCAGGGCGAGCCGGCTCAGGCGAGTCCCGGTTCGTACGGTCAGGCCGGCGGTATCCACGAACCGCACCGGCACCCCGACGAGCATAACGGTCGCATCAACCCGGTCGCGGGTCGTGCCTGGAACCGGGCTCGTTATCGCCCGCTCTCCCTGGACCAGTTGGTTGAAGAGGCTAGACTTCCCGGCATTGGGCCGTCCGATTATGGCGACATTCGCGCCTTCGACGAGAAGCCGGTCGGCGGCGGCCGAATCGACCAGCCGGGAAAGCCTCGCCGCGATTCTGCGGATACGCATCTTCGGTGTCTTCCCGCATGCTTCGTGTTCGTCGAACCCGAGGCGGTACTCGATTTCTGCCTGCAGTTCTTTCAGGTCGTCGGCAATCCCGGCAACGAGCCGGGACAGCCCGCCGCGGTATCGGGCAAGCGCGGTGCGGAATGCCGCTTCGGTGCGGGCTTCGGCCATGTCGGCAACTGCCTCAGCCTGAGAGAGCGTCATCTTGCCGGCCAGCACTGCCCGGCGTGTGAACTCGCCCGGCTCTGCCACCCGGCAGCCGGCGCGGACGAGCAGGTTCAGAATGGCGTCCGCGGCAGCAATACCGCCGTGGCACGAGACCTCGGCCAGGTCATCGCCGGTGTAAGAACGGGGCGCGCGAAAGATTGCCACCATCACCTGGTCGACCGGTCCGCGTTCGGGAGAGACAAACCAGCCCAGCCGCACCGTGTGCGAGGGCTGGCGCGAAGGCCTGCGGTCGGCAAGAAAACGGTCGAGGATGGGGAAGGTGCGCTCGCCCGCAATGCGGATGACCGCAATGCCGCCCGTACCCGGCGGCGTGGCAACGGCGCAGATGGTGTCGCGGGAATGACGAGTGACGAGTGACGATTGACGATTGACGGAGCAACGGGTATGGGGGACTTGTGACCTGGAACTAGCGGAGCGTTGGTGCGCTCCGCTGCGGCCGGTCATTTCCTGGTCGGGGAGATGATGACGACTCGCGGTGAGCCCTCGCCGACCGCGTGGGCCCGGACTCCCGGCGTCTTCTTCAGTTCGTCCTGCACGATTTCCAGCTCCTCGAATGTGAGCGGCTCGAGTTCCATCTCGCGGCCGCCTTCGAGCACGATCCGGGCGATGGCCTGGGCCTTGGCGCGCAGGAAGCTGGCGCGGCGCTGGCGGTAGCCGGCGATGTCCACGATAACCTTGGGCACGTCCGGATGGTGGCGGGCGACCATCAGCCGGACGATGTAGCCGATGGCTTCGAGGGTTGCGCCGTGGCGGCCGATGACGATGCCGCTCGAGCGCCGGGCGTGGATATTAGCGTAGTAGCCCTCAGGATGCAGTTCCACCTCGACGCGGGCACGGATGCCGATGTGGTGGGCGAGGAACTGGACCTCCTGCCGGACAAGCTCGGCCTCGGTCGGGACCGGCGGTGGAGTTCCGCTTACTTCGGAGGGGGCGCCGTCGCCAGGGACGCCTGTCTGCGGCTCTTGGTTTTGCTCCACGGCAATCCTCCTTTCATAGCTATCACGCTCTCACCGATCGACAGGATGTTATACATGAACCAGTAAAGCTGCAACCCGCTCGGCATGTTCAGGAATATCAGGGTGATGAAGACCGGCATGATGATGGTCAGGGCCAGGTTCTTCCGGTCGGTGGACGTTATCAGGGTCTGGACGATGGACGAAGCGCCCATGAGCAGCGGCACGAGCCCGATGGCGGCGCCGCCGACCATCGGCAAGCCGGCCGGCAGGTGGCCGAACAGCGCGTCGGGCTCGGATAGATCCTTCAGCCAGAGCCCGAGCGGAGCCCCCCGCATCTCGATTGAGTTGCTGAGCACGGCGTAGAGAGCCCAGAAAACCGGCATCTGAACCAGGAGCGGCAGGCAGCCCGAGGCCGGGTTGATCTTGTACAGCTTGTAGAGCTGCATCGTCTCCGAGTTCAGCTTCTGCGGGTCGTTCTTGTACTTCACCTTCAGCTCGTTGAGCTTGGGCCCAAGCAACTGCATCTGCCGCATCTGCTTGGTCTGGGTGCGGGTGAGCGGGTAGAAGACCGCCTTCATCAGGATGGAGAAGACGATGATGGCAAGTCCCCAGTTTCGGACCACCGAGTGCAGTAAGCGCAGGAACCAGAGCATGGCCAGGGCAATCGGCCGGGTCCAGCCGAGGCCGATGACGTTGTCGAGTCCGAGACCGAACGCGCGCAGGCGTCCGTACTCGAGCGGGCCAAGGTAGACCGTGAACTCGGTCTGTGGCCCCGGGTTCTTCACGACGGCGTTGAACCCGACGCGGCCGTCTTCGAGCGTTACGGCATTGGTCGAGTCAAAGGTCCGGCCGCAGCCGATGACGGCGAGCAGGAAGTACTTCGATTTGACGCCGATCCATTCGGCCGCCTCGCACGTGCCCTTCGGGGTCTTGAGCTTGGCGGCAGGGGTCTGGTTCAACTTCTTCCCGACCTTGGAGTAGAAGTGGACGTGGGCCAGCCCGCCTTTGACGTTCTTCTCGGTGTGGGCGAGACCGGCCATGCCATCGAGGGCGAAGCTCGTCGCCATGCCGGTGAGCGACACGCGGCCGTCGAGCGTGTAGTCGTTGCCCAGCGTGTAGGTCTTGGTGATGGTCAGGCTTTCCGTGCTCGCGCTGAAGGTCACCGAGCTGTCGGTCCGCGTGACCTGCATGGTCGTGGCTTCGGTCGAAACCCAGCCGAGCGGCAGTTCCACCGAGGTGCCGAGCAGGTTCCCACCCGGCGGTACTATCTCGGCCTGGTACTTCTTCATCCAGGCGGACCGGATTGCACCGCCCACGTTAGTGAACTCGACCCGCAGCAGGTCGTTCTCCAGGGTCACCAGCGACTCGGGCACGGACTCGGACACGAGCGGAGTCAAAGACTGCTTCTGAGCAGGCTCTACCTCCTGCGGGGGCGGCTGCACGGCCTGAGCGGGTTGAGCCTGCTCGGTCGGGGCCGGGTCCGGTCTGGGCGGCGCTTTGGGCCGGAGGAATATCTGCGACAGGATGAGAATCGCGGCAACGAGGACAAAGCCGATTACCGTGGTCAGGGTGCTGGACGTCTGCTGGTCGTTTCTCATGCGGCCGTCTTCCTCCGTGCTGTCGCGAAGTCGCGGACTTGTCCTTCGTCCTTGGTCCTTTGTCCTTTTGGCGGGACTGGGTCGTAACCGCCGGCTGCCAACGGGTGGCAACGCGCAAGCCGTTTCAAGGCCATCCAGGCGCCCCGGACGGCCCCGTATTCACTGAGTGCATCCAGCGCGTACTGCGAACAGGTCGGCTGATAGCGGCAGGAGTTCGGCAGCACCAGCCCGACGGTATTGCGGTAGAGATGGACGAGCAGCTTCAGAGAACGGAGGCAGATGTCAGATGTGAGATGAGAGATGTAAGAAGTCGCGCAGCTCAGGGCTCCGCGCTCCTGTCTCTTCATACATCCAGCTTCTGACATCTTACATCCAACCTCTTACATCGTCCCCGTTGCCAAACGCACCTGTTCTCTCAGCTCCTCGAACGATAGTCTCCCGGCTGATACCGTCGGCCGGATGATGCAGTCCTGCCCGGCCGGAAACCAGTCCTTGTTCCGGCGGTAGATTTCGCGCAGCCGGCGCTTCAGTCGGTTCCGCTCCACCGCGTTCCCGACTCCGCGCGGCAGCAGGAACGCCACGCGGCGCGAGGTCGCGGACGCGGTCAGATTGTCGGTCGGCGAATCAGGATTCGGCGCGCAACGCAGACTGAGGAACCGCGTGCCGGCCTTCGTACCCAACCGTCTGACCCGGGCCACGTCTCGCTTCCGGCGCAGGATTTCGATTCGAGCCAGAGTCTCCGCCATTCATACGGCGAGGCGTTTGCGACCCTTTGCGCGGCGACGGCGAATGACGTTACGGCCACCGGGCGTCTGCATGCGGGCGCGGAACCCGTGAGTACGCTTGCGGCTGATGTTTGACGGTTGGTATGTTCTTTTGGGCATGGGTATTCCTCAGGGGCGATTATAGGCGGGATGGCCGGATGAGTCAAGAAATGTCCGACCCTTGCGGGCCGGCAGACGCCAAGACCGCCGAGTTTCGACGCCGGCGCGGCGTCAAGAACCGGACGAGCCGGCCGACCGCCTGAGCCGCGGGACTGACGAAGAGGCCACGGTCGTTCCTCGCGACCGCCAATCTGCAGTCTGAAATGCCTCAGCGCCGTCAGCCGATAGCTAGTTCCTGTCCATGATTCCCAGCCGTGTCTACGATCATTCACCGTGTCCCCTGATTCCCCCCTGAATTCCCAGTTCGCCTCGCCGTGCCGGGCACCGCGGACCATCATCGCGTTGCGGCGTTCCTCGCCGATTCGACGGACGCGGCGGGCCGCTCGCTCCAGTACGCCGGTGGCATAGTAGGATTGCCTGGAGAAGTGCAGGTACATCGCGGCGAGATTGGCCGCGGTGTCGATCGCGGCCGAGTTCCCCATCAGCACCAGGAACAGTGTCTTCCAGTAGAGCTTGCCGGTACGGTGGTTAAACCCGGCCTTGGCCGACAAGCGGACAAAACCCCGAGCCAGCCGCACGGCTTCGCCAAACCCGACACGATGTCGGCGCGCCGGCCTGAGGCTGAGTGCGGTCAGCAGCACCTTGCCGTAGTAGTGCGCCGGGCGGTAGATGTGGCGGAGGACTTTGACCTGGTCTTCGAGTATTGCTGCCCGCGGCGGGGAGGTCACGAAGTTCAGTCCGCTGGTCGTCTGGTCGATGTCGAGCAGCGCGTCAACCGTCTTTCGCCCCTTGTGGAACAGCCGGCCTTCGGCCTCAAGGCGCCGGGTCAGCCGCGTCCCGGGCAGCGCGTAGAGCGCCCCGAACATGGCGAGACAGATGCCGGCCTCCTCGATCAACCGGATGATGCCGTCTGCGGCGTCGGGCGATTCACCGTCGAGCCCGAGGATGAACCCGGCGTTGACAACCATCCCGTATGACGTAATGGTTCGTACCGCCTCGGGCACCGGGACCTCGACGTTCTGCGTCTTCTTCGCGCGCTCAAGCACCCGGTCGTCCGGGCTTTCGATACCTGGGAAGACGTAGCGGAAGTCGCATTCCCGCATCAACTCCAGCAGACCTTTCTCGGCCGCGAGGTTGACCGACGCTTCGGTGCTGAGATAGAACGGATAGCCGTGGCGCCGGCTCCAGTCCGCGACCACGGCGAGGACTTCGAGCGCCCCTGCCCGGTGGCCGATGAGGTTGTCGTCGACGAAGCCAATGTGGCCGCGGTAGCCGATGTCGTAGAGCGCCTCCAGTTCGGCGATGACCTGCGCGGGTTCTTTGGTCCGGGGGCTATGGCTGTAGAGCTCGATGATGTCGCAGGACTCGCAGTTGTAGGGGCAGCCGCGGGAGAACTGGATGCCGACCTGGATGTAGTCGCGAAAACGGATGAGCTCAAACCGGGGCACGGCGGTCTTGGTCATATCCGCCTTCTCATCCGACCTGTAGACGCCGGAAGAGGCGCCACGCGCGAGGTCGGCGAGGAACATCGGTATCGTGACCTCCCCTTCGCCCAGTACCAGGTAGCCGGCTCCCTCATACCGCCACGGCTGCTCGGTCGCATCCGGCCCGCCGAGCACGACCGGCCGGCCGGCGGCGCGGGCCTTTGCCATCACCGCCAGCGTGGCCGCCTGCTGAGGCAGCATGCCGCCGGTCAGCACAATGCCGGCCCATTCGATATCCGCGCCAGTGAGCGGTCGGACGTTCTCGTCCACCAGCCGGAAACGCCAGTGCTGGGGCATCAGGGTGGCAACGGTCAAGAGCCCAAGCGGCGCGGCCGGGTACCTCGCGCCGGTCAGGCGGCAGACCCCGGTGCAGTTCCAGAAACCCCGCCCGGAAAAACGGGGCTGGACCAAGAGGGCCCTGGTCGGGGCGGAAAACAGGTCTCTCATCGCTGCTGACGGACCGCGACTCGTCTCCGTTTCACCGCACACCTGCTAGTCCTGAGTGCCCTTACTGTCAAGGTGCCGGACAAGTTGCCGCGCACCTGGTGGCTTGCCGTCCGTCAGCCATCGTCGGTCAGGAGACGACTTGCTTCCGAGGCCGGGGTTGCGGTCGAGCCAGGCGATGAGTCCAGTGGCCGGGGCCACGGCGGGGGCGGGGCACGCATCGGTCGTGCCGACGAACACCCGATATGCGCCCGGTTGCACACGGCGTTGACGGTGCGGGGTCAGTTGGCGGGGGTCAGACGGGATTGCCGGGGTGGCACCGGAACAGCACACCGTGCGGCGCGAGTCTCAGAGGTCCTCCTCTCCGCCGATGGTCTTTGCGTGGTGCAGGGTGAGGAGCGACCCGAGGAAGGCGAGCGTGGATTCGGCCCCTTCGTTGGCATTGACGCCTTCGGCGTGCAGGCCGTCGTGGCAGCCACCGGTGGCGTAATCGTACACGGGCCGGCCAAGGTCGTTGCGACCGAGGAACCACTCGAAGGTCATCGTCATCGCCTCGCGCCAGCGATCCTCTCCGGTGACCCGCCACGCCCTGAAGCAGGCCTCGACCGCACACTGGGCTTCGATGGGCCGCTGGTCGAAGTGTGGTCTCGGCATGCCGTGCTGCCAGCCGGTGTTTGGGACCGGCGAGTAGTTGCCGGCCTCGGCGGTCTCCACCCGAACCAACCAGTCAAGCGAGCGGAGGCCGGCAGCAGTCATCGCCTCGTTGTCCATGTCGGCGCCGGCGCGGATGAGCGCCTGGCAGAGCCAAGTGTTGCTGTGGGCGAGGGAGCGTTCGAACCACGGCCAGTCATCGGTGGCGCTCGTGCGATACAACTCGAGCAGGCGTTGCGCCAACGCGTCCCGGACCCGGCGAGCGTTGCTGGCGCCGGGGAAGCGTTTGATGTAGGAACAGACGCCGAGCAAGCTGTAGGCCCAGGCACGCGGGCTGGAAAACTCTTCGACCGCGGGCAGGGCCGCATCGAGCAGGTTCATCGCCAAGGCGACGAATGCGTCGTCATGAGAGGTGCCGACCACTGTGCCGAGACCCCAGAGGGCGCAACCGTGGGACTCCTCGGAGCCGGTCTCCTCCAGCCAGCGGCGGTCATAGCCGAGGAGGTTGCGGAAGCGTCGGTTCTGGCGGTTGAACGCGTAGTCGATGAAGGCGAGGTACCGGCCGGCGAGCCGGTGGAGGACAGCGGTGTCCTTCTCGTGCTCGAGCGCGCGCAAAGACACAACCAGCGCCCGGCTGTTGTCGTCGGTAGCGTAGCCCTGGTGGAGGTTGGGCACCGTGTTTCGGGCGTGCCGGATGATGCCGGTGTCGTCGGTGAGAGTGAGCAGGTGATTCAGCTTGAACTCGGGCAGTTCCATGTCCAGTGGTGTCTCGACCGCGACGCGGTCCACGAAAACCGGGCCGCGAACGCGCTCATCGGCGGCACGGCGAAAGGTGCTGAGATAGCTTCGCGCAACTTCTTTCCAGATCATCTGCCGGCCGAACGCGTAGGCCTGCTTGCGCATGGCGTGGCGTTCGGCTTCATTGGTGAAGAGCCGCACGAAGGCATCGGCGAGTGCCGCGTGGTCGTTGAACGGGACGAGCCAGCCCCGGCCTTCGGTCAGCAACTCCTCGGCATACCAGTACGGTGTCGACACAACCGCCTTGCCGGTGCCGGCCGCATAGGCGAGCGTGCCGGACACCGCCTGGGCCGAGTTCAGGTAGGGCGTGACATAGATGTCGGTGGCGCCGAGGAACTGGCACAGCTCGCCGATGTCGACGAACCGGTTGTAGAACACCACGTGATCGCTGACGCCCAGCTCGCGCGCGAGCCGCTGCAAGGAGATGCGGTATTCCTCACCTTTGTTCCGCTTGACGTGGGGATGGGTGACGCCGAGCACGAGGTAGACCACATCGGGGAACCGCTCGACCACGGCGGGCAGCGCCTGGATGACGCTCTCGATGCCCTTGTTGGGCGAGAGCAGGCCGAACGTCAGTATGACGCGTCGGCCTTCGACGCCGAACAGGTCCTTGTAGAAGTTGGGGTCGACGAACGGCATGTCAGGAATGCCGTGATGGATGAGGTCGACCTTCGCCGCCGGCGCGCCGTAGATGTCGTTCAGGTACTGACGAGAACGCTCGCTCATCACCACCACGCGGTCGGAGAGTTGACACACTTCGGTCAGTACTTGGCGCTGCAAAGCGCTCGGCTCGCGGAGCACGGTGTGCAGGGTGGTTACGACCGGCATCCGCAGGCGGCGCAGCGTGAGCAGCAAATGGCTGCCGGCCGGACCGCCGAAGATGCCATACTCGTGCTGTATACAGACCAGGTCGACCTGGCTTAGGTTCAGGAAGTCGACGAGCTGCCGGTACTCGTCAAGGTCGTTCTGGGCGACCTCGAAGCGCACGCGGTCCGGATAGTCGTAGCCCTCGACCGTGTCGTTCATGGCCGCGGTCAGGCACTCGACGTCCGGTGCCTCGCACGCAACCGATTCGCAGAGGTCGGCCGTGAACGTGGCGATGCCGCAGCGCCTCGGCACGTAGTTGCCAATGAACGCGATCTTCCCGAACTGGGCCGAACGGCTGATCATCGTTTTCGTCTAGTGATGCGAGAGTCTAGCCGCGGCACGGCTGGAGTCAAACCGCACTCTGTCCGTACCGACGAGGAGCCCCGCAGGCCCACCGACGTTCCTGTCCGGCTATCGTCGCAGTCGGGTCCGGTGTTGCCGCGGTGACCGGTCTGTGGTCCGCGACGTTGAGCTTGAGGTTGGGTTTGCAGCCTGCCGCTGACCGGCCGACCCCGCATGCACTTGCGGCGTTTGACAAAGGCCGGCAATACTCCTAGACTCACGTATGAACACGAGGGCCCGCGAGGGGGATAGGACCACTCACCGTAGCGACCCGGCCGGACCCGGCTCCGGCCTGCGCAAACTCACCGGAAGGAAGTCAAGAACATGAATTCGAACGCAACACCGAAGGGTATGACCCTGACCAGCCCGGGTTTCACCGAGGGCCAGACGCTCCGGCGCAACTACACGGCCGACGGCGGGGACGTAACGCCGGCGCTGCACTGGAGCCAGGCGCCGGCCGGCACCCGGAGCTTCGCCCTCATCTTCCGCGACACCGACGCGCCCGGCGGGACGTTCATCCACTGGCTCATCTACAACATCCCCGGCACCGCTTCGGGCATACCGGAAGGCATTCCCCGGCAGGAGAAACTGGACGACGGCTCGGTCCAGGGCACGAATGATTTCGAGGTGTTGGGCTACCGCGGCCCCCGTCCGCAGCCCGCCCGGCCGCACTCCTACCACTTCGAGCTCTACTCGCTCGACACCGTGCTGCCGGTCGAGGCCGGCGTCAAGGCAACCCGGCTCCTGCAATTGATGGAAGGCCACGTCCTCGCCACTGCCCGGCTGATGGGGACCTACCGGCGATAGCCCGCCGGCCGGCCCAATCCCGGTTTCGGGGTGACGGAACTTTGCTTGACAGTTATGATTTTCCTGCTAACATAACTCACGCCGGTCGCATCGGGGCCTGGCCGCCGGCGAAATCAAAGACATGGCCCCACAACCGCTTGTGACCCGTTCCGGTCCCTTGAGTTCGTGAGCTTAGTTTCACCTGTCTCCTAGTTCCCGCAACGATCCCAAGCACAACAAGTTCGGAGGTTCAATAATGGGTACGCGCATTTTCGTAGGGAATCTTCCCTTCAGCGCAACCGAAGACCAGCTCAGCCAGCTGTTTGCACCGCATGGCGAAGTTGCGTCAGTCAGTATAGTGAAAGACAAGTTCACGGACCGTTCCCGGGGATTTGCGTTCGTCGAGATGAGCAACGCCGAAGCGGCCACAGCCGCGATTGCGGCCCTGGCCAACCACTCGCTGGATAACCGCCCGCTCACCATCAACGTTGCGCGCGAGCGCACCGAGGGCGGCCCCCGCGGCGGGTACGGCGGCCGGTCCCGCGACCGCTCGCACGACTACGGCTCGGCTAAGCGCTGGTAGCACCAGCCTGATTTCACTCAGACGGGCGGGTCAACCCCGCCCGTCTCGCATCGCCGGGACAACTGACGTCCTGACGACGGACGATAATCAGCTTGCGCCTGGGCCAGCGTTCAGGGACCGCGAATCTGAAACCGGAAACCAGGGACCAGAAACCAAGAACCAGCAACCAGCCGTCGGTCGGAAGCGGTCAGCCGGCAGTTGTCAGCCGGTTTGGGCTTCGCGCTTGGGCTGCGACTAGGAGTCTGGCCGAAAAGTC
>DDXO01000087.1 GCA_002347155.1 Caldifarciminota bacterium UBA2258 | reverse complement strand
CGGGCACAAGAGACGTACCGGACGTCGTCTATAGGTAGTGGTCAGGCCGTTTCCTACCACAATTCTGTCGCCCACTCCACGGTCCAGGGGCCGCCTGGGGGGTAGCTTCTGCCGACGCAGCGCGAGGTGCGACGAAGCCAACAACTGCACGTACTTCGACTCAAGCATCGAGTCGAACAACGCCGCTAACATCTGCCGGAACAGCGACGGGTACGACCGAGAATTCAGGTTGAGGTTAAGGTTGAGGTTGAGGCACGAACATTCGTCTGTGGTTCACTTCGGGAGTCTGCGTCATCTGCGGAATCTGTGGATGGTTCTGAGAGACCCTTCGATTCGCTCCGCTCGTGTGGCTTCGCCACCGTAGGAACGAGCAGGGCGACGCTGGGCGTCGTCTGCGAAGTCTGCGGATGGCCTGCGGATGGGCTTGGGACACGATCCGACTTTCCTCTTGACTTGGGTCACAATCCCAATTCCCCGGCGGAATTGGGTCATGTCCCGCGTCGCGGTCATGTCCCGCGCCGCGCGGAAAACAGGGACAGTCCCACGGAGCGCCTGCGTCTGACTCGGCGCGGGCGTGTCCCCGGTCGCACAGGGCCCTGCGAATGGACAGTCCCCGTTTTCAGCGGAAAGCTTCGGTGAGAGATACAGACGAAGTTAGGAGTCACAGGTCAGATGTGTCCGAATCGGGGCGGAGGACTTGGCGAGCGCCACGTGGGCCAGTTCCCGGTTCGACGCGACGCCTCAGTCGGCGTCAGTCGAGCAGGGCCAGGTTCTGTTAGAGCGCTTCGGCTTCCGGTTCGTCGGCGGTCGCAGCCAGGTAGTAGTTCGTCAGGACGTTGCGTTCGTGCTCTGTCTCGACCCAGACTGCCGCGACCCAGAGTTCGTCCCTGGAATCGGACAGGACGAGCTCAAGCAGGGCCGAGCTATCCCGGACTTCGGCAGCCTTGTGTTGGTTGAAAACGCATCGATTCGAACCGGACACGCCCTTGGAGAAGTCCGGTTGGTCGGCCCGCGGCCATGCTCCGAGAACTACCCGGCCGCTCTCACTCGGTTCGAGCGTCCACTCGTAGTACAGCACTATCCGCGTGGCCGGGCCGGGGACAAAGGGAGCGGCGAACAAGAGACGCACGCCGGCCGGAAACGGACCACGTAACGAGAACCTGCCGGCGACGGCCTGGATTCCGGTCGTCTGGCCGAACGTTTGAACCGGGATGTCGTGCGGTGCGGCTGCGGTGATGGTTATGCCGGAAGAAGCGACTTCCGGTTCAGGTTTGCCGACACGATGGAGCCAGTCGCTGAAGTCATCGTTGCTCCTGACCGCTGCGTGCTCTGTGCATGCCGGCATGAGGTTCTCTACGGAAATCCTGCCGCCTTGGGCCAGCGGCGTCCGCACGACAAGCGTCATGTTTTCGCGGTAGCAGCCGGGCGCGATGCAGGCGCTGCCCCGGACCGCGATGACCTCGTCTTCCATTTCCTGCGGCCAGGTTTTGCCGTCAACATAGGCCGTGTGGTCCTGGCCTGGAGTCGGGGCGTAGTGGGCGGTTTTGCAGTCCGGGCAGACGACCTCATGCCTGATGTCATCCCAGGGAATCTGACGCGCTCTCCGGCATTGCGGACACCGGTAGTGCCAGATCATGAGCGAAGCCTCGACTTGGATGATGCAATCACGGGTAAATCGTCGGGGAAATCCGTTGTTCTGTCAAGCTAATCCGGCGGGGTCGGGCATTGTCCGGACGGATATCGACCAAGGGGAGGTGTGGAGAGAGGCTCTCGCCGCGAATACCGGCGAATGCGACCGCTGACCCGCGGCGGCGTTCCAGGAAACAGATGTCCGCCTTGCGGAGCCGACGACCGCGTGAGCCCGCCGTCACCAGCCTGGAGCGAGATGTTCGCCCACCGGCCATGCCGTGGGCGGTCGGGCCGGTTCGCTGCTACCGGAGAGAGCGCAGTTCCAGCAATTCGTCGCTGAGCAACCTGCGCAAACGGTTGCGACCCGCAACTGCGGTGTGTCCGTAAGGCAGCAAGCGGGGCCTGTTGTCGGGCGCAAGCAACTGCAGCAGTACCTCCCGGCTGCGATTTCGGGCCCGGGGCATCGTGGCGCTGGCTACTGAATGCGACATACTACTCCTCACTTTCTTTGTCCTTTCTCGATAAGCGGTCCGGTCGTGCCTGCACACGGCAGCGGTGTCTGTCTTGTCTGCCGCCCTCAGTGTGCGTCTGCCGGGCCCGCCTTCCCCACCCCGGAAGGCGGGCCCAGGGTATCCATTCACAGCGCTTGACAGCCTTCCATCCAGCCACTGTGCTTTTGTACCGCCTCCAGTGCCTCGCGCTCTGTCCGCAAATACATGCCGGTTTGCTGTCAAGGCTGCCTTCTCGTTGGGGCCGCGCAGCCGTAACACAGCAGTCGACATTGCCTCATTCTGCATGCATGCAATTCCAGTGCCTGGACCGGGTGCGGCCGTCCTGCCATGTAAGGGTTTGACTGTTGGCGCTTTACGGGATGTCCCGCGAGTTGCTCCTGAGGCTGCAGGCCAGTTAGCGCCGTATTTTGCGGCGGTGCCGGGTGCGCGAGATAAGCCAGCGAGCGGTTGCGGTGTTCGGGAACACCTTCGGAGTACTTTGGCAGGAGGTAGGTGAGTGCAGCTCAGAATCCCCGCCCGGGCCGTGATGCTGACCTTGCTGCATCATGTCCGGACTCTCAGGAGCCTAAGCCGGGAACGGGAAACCCCCCGGTCAGAGACCGGGGGGTTTTAGTCTGACGCAGGCTACTTCTGTTCGGTTGGTGCGGCCGGCTGGGTCTCTTCCAGCAGCGGTTCAATCGCGAAGTCTGATTCCCTCATCACGACCTGTACGTTGGCCTTGGCACGCAGGTCTTTGAGCAGTTGGTCGTACATCTGCTTTTCCTGGGCGCGGCGGAGCTTGTTGTCGATCTTGGAGCTGACTTCACTGAACGGACGCGTGAACGCCGCCTTCTTTTCTTCCATGGTCACGAAGACGTAGTTCGAGTCGTTGAGCTTGATGACCGGTGAGATACCGCCCGTGGACAGGCTGAATGCGGCATCGACGATCTTCTTGTCGCGCGATTTGTCGTCCCGGGCGAGCCAATAGAGGTCGCCGCCTGACCAGCGGCTGGAGGAGACCGAAAAGCGCTTGGCAATGTCCTGGAAGGTCGCTTTCTGGGCCGTGTCCTTCTTCGTTACCTTGATGAGCAGCGTACCGGACGCGGTCGGGATTGGCTTGGCGGTTTCCTTCTCGTCCAGTTTGAACAGACCGGCCACTAACGCGGCAGGCAGGGCTTCATCCATCGTCACATAGGTTCCCAACCTGGCCGAGTCGACTGGTGCGGCCGACAGGCCGAGCAGCGAGTCAAGCTGGCTCTGCCTTTCGACTCTGACCAGTGCGGGTCTGTACAGCCTGTCCTGCTTCGACAGGTCCGCGAACCCGAACGCGTAGGGCGCGGGATTGACGTACGGGCCGGTCAGCGTCGTCTTCCGCGACATGTCCGGTACGGTCTTGTTGCCGACGCCGACC
The DNA here is from genome assembly GCA_002347155.1 of Caldifarciminota bacterium UBA2258. Lineage (GTDB taxonomy): Bacteria > Hydrothermota > Tepidihabitantia > Tepidihabitantales > Tepidihabitantaceae > UBA2258. The sequence goes on along the minus strand of DDXO01000087.1, from coordinate 52,337 downwards.
GTGGGCTTGCCCGGCAGGGCGACCGGGGCGCCGGCCAGGGCGTAGTCGCCGAGCAGTGAGTCGGTGTTGGCGCCGGAGGAGAACGCGGCCTCGATCTCCGGTTGCGCCTCCGGGAACAGGAGCGCACGGCCCTGGATTATCACCGGCAGCCTGCCGCTCCTGGCCCAACTGCGGATCTGCTCGGCCCGGGCCAGGCTCGGGGCGGTGATCTCGCGGGCGTGGACCTTGGCCGGCTCTTTGTAGTCGGCGATAGTCGCTTTGTAGTCGGCCAGCAGTTGGGCCGAGTCGAGCGCAACCTTGTCGTTGACCATCCGGCGCTTGTAGGCGTCGACCAGCATGCCGATTCTGTGGCTCAGGAGCTGGTCAACGACTTTGTTGACAAGCCAGAGTTTCCGGGTTTCGGTTTCTTTGAGCAGCAACTTCTCGAGCACGAGGTTGTCAAGGATGCGGCGTTTGCCCTCGGGTGTGTCGAACTGGGACCGATAGAACGGCGGGATGGCGTTGAGCCGCACGAGCAGCGCAGTCGTGTCGATGACGACGCCGTTGACCACTGCCAGTGTCTCCTTGCCGCTCTCCAGCGCGGTCGTGTCCAGCGTGATGTTCGCCCTGGCCTTGAGTTCGGCGACCGCCTCCTCGTACCGCTTGCCCGAGTTCTCCTGCTGCAGGTCGCCGGACAACTGATTGCGGACATCGGCGTAGTTACGGACTGTCTTCGGCTTTCTGTCTGTGACTCTGACGATAACGAATCCGTCCTTCACCGGGATCGGCTGACTGATGTCGCCGACCTTGAGCCTGAACGCGGCGTCTTCGACCGGCTTCGGTTGAGAACCGCGGGCCACCAGTCCGAGGTCGCCGCCTTTGTCTTTGTCCGGGGCGGTCGAGACCTGCTTGGCGACGCTGTCCCACTTCTTTGCGGTGTCGGTGAGCAGTTCCTTGCGCAGTTTCTCGGCTTCGGCTTTGGTCGCAACCTGTATCTGGTGCAGGTGGACCTTTTCCGGTGTTGTGTACTTGGTCGCCCGTGCCTTATTGTAGGCAGCCTTGAGTTCTTTCTCGGTCGGTTGGCTCCTGGCGGTGACCATCCGGCCGTACCATTCCTGGAACACCGCGCGGTTGCGCTGTTCGTTGAGGTTGTACGCGAACGACGAGTCAGCGGCGACTCCCGCCGCGAGCGCGGCCGCATAAAGCAGCCGATTGTCGATCATCGTGTCGAGCAACTGCTGCTTCTTTTCGTACTTTTCGTACGCAGAGGGATTGCGGCTGATGCGGTCGTCGATCTCGATGCGGCTGATGGGGTAGGAATCCACGAAGGCGACGCGGTCTTGGTAGTTCTTGCGGAAGCAGCGTTCGATGGCATCGAGCGCGTCGGAGCCGTAGGTTGACTTCGCGTACTTCGTTGCCACGATTTCGTAGTTCTTCGCAGCCTCGAGGTAGTCCTCCCGCATCTCCAGCGCGAGCGCGAGGCGGTAGAGCACGTCCGGCAGCAGTTTGTGCTTCGGATGCTCGGCGGCGAGGGCGGCGTAGACGGACTGGGCGCCGGCGTAGTCGGCCTTCTTGTCGAGCAGGAAGTCGCCGATTTCGAGTCTGACAGCGAAGCGGTCAGCCGGGTTCAAGTCTCCGGCGTCGAGACGCTTGAGAATGGCATTCGCCTTGTCCATGTCGTTTGCGGCATAGGACTGGTAGACGGTGTCCAGCGCCGCGTTCAGCGGAGCGGCGACGGCTCCTGCCACCGCTATCAGGCAGAGCAGTCCGAGAGTCAGGGCTTTTTTCACGCAGTGCCTCCTTGAGAATTCAGCGACGATTACCTTCGGATTAGACGCACGAACCGGGATTCCGTTACCGCACGATCTGCAGGGCGACCATCATGACTGTGCCGGACAACAACGGAATCACGACGTTGTCGTTAACTTCAATCGGCAGCGCCTCCACGACCGAGGCGGAAACTGCACCAAGAATACCGATCCCGAGCGGGAAATCAAGTCCAGGCAGGATTGCCACAACCCAGGCGACCCCGACACAGACGAGCAGGCCGGCGAGGGTCCCCTCCAGGCTCTTGCGGAAAATCTTCACCCGGCCCAGCGACAGCCCGACTATGGCCGCGGCGGTGTCCCCAAGGGCAAGGAACGAGATGGCGGCGATGAACACGCCGCTCACCCGGCCCTCGGGGCCGATTCCGAAAATCAGCATGCAGACGAGTGACGCCAGCATCAGGTAGGAACCGCCGGTAAGCGACGTGAACTCCTTGCGGCGGAGCAGGGAACCGAACAGGACGATGAACACGCTCTTCACCGAGGTGGTACGCAGCCGCAGGAAGTCGACCAGCAGGAAGATGATGGTCGTGACCGCCATCATCGGCAGCGCCAGCCGCCAGGGCGTGAAGTAGCAGACGAGCGGGATGATGAGCGCCGCAAGGTGAGGCAGCTTCCGGCTGACCTCAGAGCCTAGAATTCGAATCCCCCGGAGATCTGCTGCGGGCTGCCGAGGTCCCGCGCGCCCGGGGCAATGCCCGAGGCGTAGCCGTAGTCGACGTGGAACCGCTTGATGCGCAGCCCCAGGCCGAACGCCAAGTTGCCCCGGTAGACGCCGAGCCGGCCGAAGAGCACATCGCGGAATCCATACTCGATGCCGTAGTTTGGCGTGAAGTCCAGCCCCTCCAGGTTCGCCTCGGTCTCGAGCGCGATTGTCAGACGGTCACGCGCCAGCCGGAAGGTCCTGGCCAGGCCCAGAGCACCGCGCGGCATCACGAGTTCGCGCGTGCCGGTGTCCCAGAAGAGGGGTGAGGTGCTGACGTTGCGGATCCGGAGGCCGACGTCGAGGTCGGTCATCGGCGTGACGGTCGCGCCGAGGTCGAGGCCCATCCCGAATGCCGAGCCGACTCCGAGGTCACGGTATATGAGCTTCGCGTTGCCGCCCACGGCTAGATAAGGCGACAGCGTGCGGGCGTAGTTGACGTAGCCCAAGACGTCGGTGGCGCTGACATAGCGCAGGACGTAGGGCCGGTTGTTCGGGCCGGACGGCTGGGTCGTGTCGGGTACCGTGGTCAGCGGGATATTGGGCACGCCGTTCTGGAGCACGGCAAAGCCCAGGGACTGGAGCGGTGAGTGGAATGATACCCCGAGGTAGTTGTGCTTGACCAGGCCGGAGAAGTCCTCGGAGTGGAGGAACAGGACCGACGTCCGCGAGAAGCCGGATGGGCGCGAGGGGTTGTAGTAGATGGCGCTGGGGTCAGAAGCAGCGGCCACGACCGCACCTCCCATGCCGATGGCGCGGGCGGAAGTACCGAGTTCCTCGAAGTCGCCCGCGTAGCGGGTCGCAAACGCGGTGGCCGCCAGCGCCGCCAGCAGCGCTAACGCCGCCAGCCGTCCACTACTCCGCCGGAGGGAGATGTCCTTAATCTTCACTTGACTTCCTTCTTCCTGGTTCGGCCTTTGGGCTTATATTCGGCGCACCGTGCCGGTGAGTTCCTTGCGCAGTATACGCATCGGGCGGCTGTAGGTAGGCTTCGCTACTACCGTCACCTTGTATTCACCCACGGGTACGAGTTCTCCGTCATTGCCCCGGCCGTCCCAGACAATCAGCGCCTCGCCCGGGTGCTGCAGGTGCGGCGGGGCAAGCGTACGAATTAGTCTACCCGACGAGTCGGCGATGTCTACATTGATGTCGGCCATCTCGGTTACGTAGAGCGCGATGGTCGTACCGGGACGGATTGAGTCGAACTCGGCCGGGTAGAACCCGACAAGATAGGCGTCGAGTCCGATCCAGTAATACTGGCCGCCGTCGGCCTCGGAGATGAAGACCTGGCCGAACCGGCGCCAGATGGCGATGCCGGTCGGTGAGTCGAACTTCGTGCCTTCACTGCGCTGCCGGCCAAAGGAGACGATGTACTTCAGGTCGGGGTCGAAGAGGTGAATCTGGGAGTTGACCTGGTCGGTGACATAGACGTTGCCGTGCCGGTCGTAGGCGCAATACGCGAATCCGGCTTCGTCCAGGCCGATGCGGCGCATGTCGACCATCCGCCGCTGCTGGCCGTCGTCGAGCGAGAACCGGCTGAGGCGGGTGCGTCCCCGGTCGATTACGACCGCGGCATTGACGCCGAAGTCGTTGTAGTCCGCACCCGGGTCGAGCACACAGATTCCGGTCGGGCCTTCCATGTCCGCGGTCCATGCCGCAACCGGGGCTCCGAGTGAATCGAACACGGCGATCCGGTTGTTGCCGCTGTCGGCCACGTACACGCGGCCGCGCGTGTCCAGCGCAACGTCGCGCGGCGCGTTCAGGCCGGAGTCGATGGCCGAAACCCACTTCAGTCTTGTGTTCTCGTACCTGAGCCGGACGACACGGTTGTTGCGGGTGTCGGCCACATAGACCGTCCCATGCTTGTTGCAGCAGATGCCGGTGGGGTGGTCGAACTGGCCGGTGTCGTTTCCGGTTGAACCGTAGATGCGCGGCTCGATGAGCCTGACGTTGTACACTACCTGGTTAGCGCCGGAATTGACGCCGAACAGGGTGAGGACGTGGTCGTCGTTCGATGTCGCCGGGTCATCTTCCTCGACCATCTTGGCACCGCACATCCCCTGCGGGTCCTCGAGTCTGAAGCTGCGACCGAGGTACATGCTGATGTAGAACCGGCCGATGCGGTTGAAACCCATGGTATGGCTGAACGGCGGCACCAGCAGGGTCGTGGGGTCGGAGCCGACCAGAGCGAGGAGGAGGGCAAACTGCACTGTCTACATACTATCAGGCAGGAGCAGTCAGTCAAGCCGCCGGGCCGCGGAGCGATCGAAGGAACTCACCAGACGCCCGGCACGAGTCGGAAGGGTGTCCGGCCTGAGTATTCGACATAACCCGGGAGTTCCTTTTCCAGAGTCCGGTCCTCCAGTGCCGTTCTGATTATGAGCAGTAATACGGACGCTGCAGCCGGCATGAGCGCCCAGGCTGAGCCGAGCAGCAGCGCCGTGCCGAGCGCGAACAGGGACGCCCCGGCATAGCCCGGATGGCGGACCGCGGCGTACGGGCCGCCGGTTGCGACCGACTGATTGCGGTCGGTCTGGAGCCGCACGCTGAATGCGAAGAATGCGTTTGCCGCCATCGCCCACGTGACGAGACCGTTGCCGAGCAGCGCGAGGGCGAGTCCGAGATACTGAAGCCAGGATGGAATCCGGGTGCCCCAGTTGAGGCGCTCCGCCAGCCCGGCGACGACGAGGACGGCAAGCGTCGTGGTTCCGTACAGCGGAAGCAGTACCCTGTCCCATAGCTTGGTTCCGCGACGCATGCGGGACGAGCGCTCGGCAAGCAGGCCGGGGTTCCGAGGGATAAGAACGATTGCCTGGGCAGCGAAGGTGACGGCGTAGACTCCGACCAGGACCCAGGCCATGACCCAGTCCCAGCGCCAGGATGTGATTAGGAGGACAAGCCCGGCTACTGCCGTGCCGGAGACCTCGCGAGCCGCCCAGCGGGCCACGCTTCCGCGCTCGCCGCGGTCGCGAACCGGACCGTGCGTGTGCGTCAGGGCTGACCCTCGGTTCAGTGCCGGCCGCGGGCCTGCCGCGCCTCGTTCTCGGCCAGGCGGACTTTGACCAGCTTCCGGACCAGAGTCGAGGGCAGCGGTCTGGCCTTCGTGAAGTGGATGCTTCCCTTGGTGGTTATGTAGCTTCTGAGCAGGTCGGCGTACTCGCGCACCAGCGTCCCGCTCATCGGAAAGAAGCTGCAGTGGTCCTGGAACGCCGCATAGCCGACCAGCAGGCGGCCCTGCCTGAAGGCCGGCATGCCCCAGGCGATGAGCTCTTCCGCACCGGGCGCCGCAGCCCGGATGTCCTTTCGCAGTCTCTCCAGCGCGTTCCGTGAGTCCCTGGGCAGAGAGGCCAGATAGTACGCCACCGCCTTCGCTCCGGCGTTTGAGCCAGCGGCCGTTGTCCTACGCGCCCCGGCGTGCATGCTAGAATTCGTAGGTGATGGTATTGTGCGCCTCGGAGATCAGTCTGGCCGCAAACATCGCATCGATTATTCTGTCGACTTCCTGCTGCGAGGTTTTTTTCTGGAACATGGCGTGGATGGCCTGGGAGAGCGTCTTGCGCTTGCGTGGCCGGGCGTGCTTCCCGGACCGGCCGAGCACCTCGACCACGCGCCGCAGCGCGAGGTCTTCCGGAGCCGGGGTCGTGGCCGCGGCTCTGTTCTGTAACTCGGCCAGGCTGTTGATGCGCCGGGACTTCATACCGTTCGCGTTTAGAAACCTGAGCAGCGGTTCGAACCCCTTGTCTTTGGAGAGCACGATGCACTCCGGGCGAGCAGCCTCCTCGAAGACACGGCCGAGGTGGAAGGCAATGAAGAAGTCGAGCGCATTACTGCCGTTGCCGGTTATCTTCTGCCACTCGACCCGACTGCCGAGTTTCTGGGCGTTGGTCACCAGGTCGAATGGTACGCTTTTCTGGTCTGCGCCGACGAAGATGATTACCCGGTAGCTGTCTTCGAGTCGGGCCAGTTCTACCTGCTGGACATTCTCAAAGTCAACCAGCAGCAGGCGCGGTCTATGGTTTGCAGTTGTCATCAGGTGGAATTCTCTTCCAACAACGGCTGGATGTCAAGGGAAAGGGCTAGGAGTCCGGCCGAAAAGCCACCTACCGCCCGACCGTCAATCTTGCGGCCATTGATAATCAAGGACTTACGTAGTGCCATTTCACGGTCTGCACGCTACCAGAGGGGTTTCCGGCCGGGCCTCTAGGCAGACGGCGTCCGCAATAGGGCACTGTGACGCAAGGAGACGCGGGAGTCATGAACGGAACGCGCCGGCTAGCGGCGGGAACTGCGGACGGGGTTAAGCAGGGAGTCGAACCGCGCATTGATCGGTCCGCCGAGGCGGCGCGCCGCCTCGATCTGCAACCGGGCTTCGTCGAGCCGGCCCACGTGGTACAGGCAGACCGCGTAGTTGTGGCGGACGGCCGGGTTCTCCGGTGCAAACTGTATCATGGTGTCGTACTGAGCCAGGGCTCGCGGGTAGTCGTCCAGTTTCTGAAGCGCGGTGGCCAGCTCAAACCGGAACTCGATCCGCCCCGGCGCGAGCGATACGGCCTTGCGGAACTCGCCATAGGCGGCCTCAGTCTCGCCCCGCCGTTCGTAGATTCTCCCGAGGAAGACGCGCGTGGTCGGATTGGCCGGGTCAGCGCGGACGGCATCCGCGAGCAGTTGGAAGGCACGGTCGACGTTGCCCTGACCCAGTCTGATGATGCCGAGGTTTCGCGATGCCTCGGCGTGTCCGGGCTGAGTCTCAAGCGCCTGCTCGTAGGTCGCGACGGCCCGGGCGGTGTCGCCTTCATGATAGTAGATTGCGGCGAGGTTGGTGAGGCTTTGCGCGGCCTCGGTCTTACCTCCGCCATGGTGTACCGGGTAGAGGGTGAGGGTGAACGCCGCGAGGATGAGCACGACGCCACCGGCCAGCCGGCCGGTGTGAACGCGGCGAGCCGCGCGGGGCGAGGGCCGTGCGCGGACTGAATCCGCCAGCCATGGCACCATGGCACCGGAAAACGGCAGGAGTGCGGGCAGGGCAGGTATGCGGTAGCGCGAGAACACGAAGAAGCTGATGACCGAACCGGCATAGCCGAAAAACAAGACGACCAGCGACAGCCGGACAAGTCCCCGGCCGGTGAGTATAATCGCGGCAAGGCCGAATGCGAACACGATTCCGAAAGAAAGCAGAGGCAGCCGCAGCACCCGGGAGTAGCGGGCAAAGAAGTACAGGTCCTGGTTGTCCGGCACCTCGAAGTTATTGAAGTACAGCACGGTCTTGCGCCCGAGGAGTCGGGCGAAGTCGCGGCCATGGCTCGCAATCCAGTTCAGCGCCGAACGGGTGTAGAAGCGGGAGACATCTGAATAGGAGAGCTTCCGGCCGACGGATTTGCTCGCGTACTCGGCGAAGTCGGCTTGCTCGAAGTCCGGATTGGGTCTGACCCAGGGCGGTGCCTGATACTGGCCGGTGCTGTTGTACTGGCTGTTACCGATGTAGAGGTTCTGCCCGGCCTGTGTGGTGGTGAGCGTGAACTCGCGGGCGAGAATCGAGTTGCGGATCGAGACCGGAGCGATGACCCCGAGTACACCGAGCAGACCGGCGGCTGCAGCCGTGATTCGGCGCCTGCGGTGTGCTGTCTGCGGCTTGATTGCCAGAGCCAGCGGCAGCAGCGGTGCGAAAAGGAGCGTGTTGGCGCGAGTCAAAGCGGCCAGTCCGAGCGCGACTCCGCTCGCGAGCGGCCAGGACCAGTTCCCGATTGCCGAGTTCCTGTCTGTGGCCTGAGGCTTGCGGCTTGTGGCTTTTACGAACAGCCAGACGAACAGGGCGGTTAGGAAGACGGCCAGCGCCGTCTTCTCAATCTGGCTTTCGTAGAAGATGAAGGGCTTGTAGAGCGCGGCGATGGCCGCGGCCGCAATCCCGGCCCGCCAGTCGAACAGGCGGCGGGTCGTATCGTAGACAAGCAGCAGGAAGACCATTGCCAGCGCCAGTTGGATGATGTAGACGGCCCAGTAGCTGTGGCCGAAGATCGAGTAGATGGAAGCGAGGAAGTAAGGGTAGAGCGGGTCCTGGTAGAACGGCTGGGCCGGCGCCTTGTTCCTGACGATGGACATGGCCCATGAGTCATACACCTGGCCGTCGATTACGGGTCGCGTGAAGAACGGCGAGTTCGAGATGTCGGCGAGGTTGGCAACACGCAGACCGAGGCCGAGCGCCAGAGCGGCAAGCAGGAGCCAGACCCGCGTTGAGGTTCCTGGAGTGGAATGCGGATTCGGTTTCACCTGTAACTAGTCTAGGAGTATGAGTCAGTCGTGTAAAGCAGGACACGTCCGGGACGCAGTCTCTTTCCGACTATTGTGTCTGATAAGAGATAGCGGCTTGACGGTATGCTATTACGACCTATAATGAGATGTAGTCGCCGGGCCAACCGCACGGCCGAATGTGGTCAGTTGACCGAACGGCCGGTAAGGTTCGTTGCAGGTCCACATTCTGCCGACACCCACAAAGGGTGTCAGGATTGTCATCAGGGGCGGCTAGGCAAACGCAGTGGGCTTGAACTCCCGCAAAGGAGGTCAGTGTGAAGTCGAGAAGTGTATTCCCTCCCAGAATCGGAATCTGCGGCGTGGCGCTGGGGCTTGCGTTGGGTGTGGCGTTCGGTCAGACTGAGGTCTGGGTCCATCATTACAGCGGATACGGCAACCAGAACCAGGCGACCGCGATCGCCATGTCGCCGGACACGACCGTAGTCGTGACCGGGTTCAGCGTCGGGACCGATTTCAGCCGCGACATATACACAGTCAAGGTCCGGCGGAGCAACGCCGGAGAGGTGTGGGCGAAGCGCTGGGCGGGTGCGGACGGCTCGCGTGATGAGGCGTGGTCCATTGCGGTGGATGACATCGGCAACGTGTTCGTCGCCGGCAGAACCTACTCGGTCGCGACCGACACCGATTTCGTGGTCATCAAGTACGCCGGCGACGGCACCGAACTCTGGGCCAGGACCTACAACAACGGCGGTGTGGACGTAGCCCGGGTGGTGGTGGCGGACCGGCGGGGCGGCTGCTTCGTGACCGGCTACAGCAACGCGGGAGCGGGTAACGGCAACCAGGACTATCTGACGATTCACTACGATGCTGACGGCAACCAGCGCTGGGCATCGCGCCTCAAAGGTAGCGGCGACTGGCACGACTATCCGACGGCGATGATGCTGAGCAAAGCCGGTTACCTGTATCTGACCGGCTATTCCTGGGGAGGCGCAACGCCGCAGTATGACTATCTGACCGTCAGGCTCGACACGCTGGACGGCGACTCGGTGTGGGCCCGCCGCTACGACGGCACCGCCATAGCGCCCAAGGCCGACTATGCGTACGGCATCGCGCAGGACGATTCGGGGTACGTCTATGTGACCGGCCGGGCCGGCGAGCAGGGGACGTGGTACGACGCGACGACCATCAAGTACAATTCGGCCGGCACGGCGATCTGGGTGAACCGTTTCGACGCGGGCTGGCTGGGCACCGAAGGCGGCGGGCAAGTGGCGGTGGACAAGAGCTACAACGTCTACGTGGGCGGCATCGTGCTCGACGCGGTCGACGATATGTACGACTTCCTCACTTTTCGCATCAATCAAGACAACACCAATCCCTGGTACAAGACGTTCGACGCCGGGGTGGAGGACGACGACAGCCTGACCGCGATGGCGGTGGACGACCGGGGCAACGTGCTTGTTACCGGCTGGACCTACGTCTACCAGGGTGACGTTGACTGGATGACCATCAAGTACAGCCCCGACGGCGCCAGAGTCTGGAGTGCAAGCCACCAGACGTTCGGCGAGGACGACGTGCCGTTCGGCATCGTGATGGACGAACTCGGGGACTACTACGTCGCCGGGTTCGACTTTGCCGGGCCGGACGAGAACTACTGCACCGTGAAATACACCGAGGACGATGTCGGCGCGTTCCGGGTCGCATTGCCCGACGACAGTTTCCGCCTGGGTGCAACCGTCACGCCCCGGGTCTGGGTGCGCAACTACAGCTCGATTACGTCGCGGTCCTTCGCCGTGCGCTGCGAAATCGGCGGGTTCTACTTCGACGCCCAGGCAGTCGACACGATACCGGCGCACGACTCGGTCGAGGTCACGTTCTCGCCCTGGCTGGTGGAGCAGGTCGCGCTCGGCACCCACTTCATCAAGTGCTACACCATGCTCGAGGTGGACAAGGAGCTCTCGAACGACACCGTCTACTCGCCGGTCACCGGTGTGACCGTCTGGGAGCGACTGGCGAACATGCCCGATGGTCCCAGGCGCAGGACTGTGTACATGGGCGGCTCACTCGGGTTTGTGTCCGACTCGCTGGTGTTCGCCTTCAAAGGCAACAACACGGACGAGTTCTACATGTTCAACACCAACCGGGATACCTGGTTCCAGAGCGTGGCGATTCCCGGCCGTAAGAGGGTGAAGGCCGGGGCCCGGCTTGCCGGTGACGCCTCGGGTCACGTCTACGCGTTCAAAGGCAACAACTGCCGTGAGTTCTGGAGGTTCTCAGCCGCCGCGCGGAGCTGGACGCAACTGCCGGACTATCCGGTCGGGGGTGGCAGGAAGCTGAAGGCCGGTACAAATCTGGTCTATGTGCCGCAACTCAACGCGCTTTACGCCAACAAATCGAATACGTTTGAGTTCAGCCGCTACGATGTCGCGACCGAAACCTGGCTGCCGATGAAGTCGGTTCCGGCCGGCCCGACCGGGCGGAGGAAGGCCAAGGATGGCACCGTGATGGCCTATGACGGAGAGGGCATTGTCTATCTGCTCAAGGGCGGCACACTCGAGTTCTACGGCTACTCGGTCGCCAGCGACTCCTGGTTCGCGCTCAAAGACATCCGCTACTCCGGGTACTCGTACCGGCGCCGGAAGATGAAGAAAGGCGCGGCCGCGGCATTCGATACCCAGAACCATCTCTTCTACGCGCTGAAAGGCGGCAAGGGCGGTGAATTCTGGTTCTACGACCCGTCGCGCGACACCTGGGTCGAGCCGGCAGTGGACAGCTTCCCGACGCCGCCGAAGGGGAGGCTGCCCTACAACGGGGCCGACCTCTGCTACGGTGCGGGCAAGCTATACGCTCTGCGCGGGAACAAGACCAACGAATTCTGGCGCTACAATGCCAACTTCCCGCTGGGTTACGACACGATCCAGAACGGGACCCAGGCGCAGGAGTCCCCGCTGCCGCGGCTCCAGCTCTCGGCAGCGCCCAACCCGTTTGCCGGCCGGACCCGGCTCGAGTACTCGCTGCCCGCGGGCGGACGCGTGCGGCTCGAGCTCTACGATGCGGCGGGGCGGCTGGTCCGCGTTGTCCTGAACGGCCGGCAGGAGAGCGGCCGGCATGCGGCGACATTCGACTCCGGCGGCCTCGCTGCCGGCGTCTACCTGCTGCGGCTGGACACCGGTTCGAGCACGGAAGCGAGGGCGGTCAAGCTGGTAGTGAAATAGCGAATTCCGGCGGGCTTGAGTGCCCGCAGGCGACGCAGGGGCGCACACTGATGTGGCCCCTGCGCTGTTATTGCACGGGTTACCGCAGGCGCGGCCGGCGTTCTCGCGTCCGCTTGCGCGGACTCCTGCCGCGGGTTGCCGGCGTCGCAGTGAAGCGTCTAGGTCAGCCGTGCCGGTCGCTCCAGGCGAAAGGTCGCCGGCGCGGGCTTGGCCGGTGCCAGAGGGGTGCGTTGCGAGACGGCGACGATGAGGTCGTCGTAGGCCACGCTCCAGCCGTTGCGGTGGAAGTCGCAGTACGGCAGGGACATGAGAAAGCCCGGCAGCGCGCAGTCGTCTACCCTCGCGGGCAGGACGCGGACGCGTCGTCCGCAGAAGGTCCTTGCCAGGACCCTCTGCAGTTCGTGCTGAACCCAGCCTGATATGAAGGAGGCAGCAGATATGACCGGGATGACACAGTCTACCGGCCGGGCCGCATACTGAATCCGGTTGACGAGAATCGCGCCCGCCGACATGTCGATATCGTCGATCCACATCGTGATTCGGTCGTGGCGCAGCGCTGCGGTCAGCCGGCTGGCGAATTCGTGATCCGCGTAGTTGTATGGTATGACGATGTGAGGCTGGTTGCCTCCTGCGTGGGTACGATTCGGAGTCTTCACGTACATTTCCGCCTCCCTGTTAAGGCGCCAGACAGCCACATGAGGTCTGTTCAGGCCCCGGCCGGCGAATCGGGAACCTTGGCGCTGCGCGTAGGGCCGCCTGCCGATTGACGCTGGCCGCGGGCCGCCTCATTCGGTGACATGCTAACCGCGCCGCTTTGGATGTCAAGCGTGCGCGGCACCGAACCTGCGATGAGCCCGGCAAAGAGAAGAGGCAGCCGCGGGCTGCCTCTAACTGCAGGTTCGGGGTGACGGCCTGTCGCCCCGTCGCATCAGCGCCGGCCGATGATTGTCAGCGTGTGCGAGTAGCGGTTGGAGCAGGCGACGTAGGACTCGTCGGTGGGCGTACGCACGCTCATCGTGCCCAACCCGGTCGGAATGTGGTCGACGATCGTGTTGTCCGACGTCCGGACCACGAGCGCCGAGCCGTTGTCGTAGTCCGAAGCCACGAACAGGTACTCGCCGTCGCTCACGAAACACATTCCGGTAACGCAGTCGCCGGCCCGGATGGTCTTGACTACGGTGTTGTCCGAAGCGCGCACGACCGCGATTCGGTGTCCCCAGTACTCCGCAGCATAGACGTACTCGCCGCCCGGCATCACCCGTACTCGGTGCGGCGTGAATCCCAGCTCGATGGTGGCGACCACGGTGTTGTCCGAGACGCGGATTTTGGTCAGGTTCGTTGACCCGACGTTGGCGGTGTAAACGTAGTCGGCATCGCAGTCGACGTCGCGCGGTATGTTTCCGACCGGTATGCTGGCGATGACGGTCCTCGCCAGCGTACCGATCACTGATACCGTATTGTCATTCTGGTTGGCGGTGTAGCAACGGCTGCCGTCCGGCAAGAAGCAGAGCCGGTGCGGGCAGGCGCCCACCGGTATTTTCTCGATCACGGTGTTATCGCTGGTCCTGATGACCGATACCTCGTCGTCCCACTCACTGCTCGAGTACACGTACTCGCCGCCGGGCATGGCCGAGATCATGTAGGGACTTGAGCCGCAGGTCACGTGCGTTACTACCCGGCGGTTTTCGACATCGACCACCGTGACGTACTCCTTCGTCTGGTTGGCAACGTACGCAAACCTGCCGTTGGGCAGGACGGCCATGTCGGTCGGGTCACCACCGATCGCTATGTTCACGAGGACCGTATCAGGATATCCGGATTGAGACGAACCGATCAGGATGAGGTGTGGGCGAGACCATTCCGACTCCCGGCCGGAGATGTTCTGAGCGCGCACGCGCACCTTGTAGGCGCCGGCGGAACGCCAGGCGTGGTCGAGCGTCACGGGCAGGCCGCTCGGCACGTAGTCGCTCCATTCCATCTGTCCGCGGACGTCCCAGTCGAACTGGTACCTCAGCGGCAGGTTCTGCCGGTCGTAGGTCACGGCGGTGAAGCCATACGATACCCCGACGTCGCCGGTGCGGGGACCGGACGGCGCATCTGGCGTTTCGGGCGGCGCGATGCCGCAGCCCGAGACGAGGATAGCGCTGCAAATCGCAGCGATCAGACTCAGGCGCTTGAGCATATATGCCTCCTCGGTCGGACAAGTTTAAGCCCGGAAGTGGCGGTGTCAAGCGACTTGTTTGCTGTGCGAGTCAATCTCGGTTGCCGCTGTCGCCTGACCTGTCGCCAACTGCCGCCTTTGCTGCTACTCACTTGCGGACCGCGTCTAGCGCTCGACCACGACCTTGTTTGTTCGATTGCCGACCACCTGCCGGACGAAATAGACACCGGCCGGCAGCGCGCGCACGTCGTTCGTGCCCGGTCTCAGGTCCAGCACTTTGCGGCCGCTGACATCCAGCAGCACGCTCCGAGTCTCGGGTGCGCCGCGGCCAACCCCGGGCAGCACCAGAGTTCCGCGAGTGATGGTGGCACATCGCTGTTCTCGAAGCTCGACCCTCTGTTCCTCGACCCCGTAGGGGTCGTCGCGATAGACATACAGCCAGCTTGTGGTTGCCTGGAACACGCGGTTGTCAATCGCGTCCCACGCCATGCTGCGCGGAGTGATTGGTTCAAGAGTGGTCACCACCGAATCATACCGGCAGTCCACAACCGCGCCTGATCTAAGGTAGAGCTTGTCGTTCCGGTCGTTCATGAGGCCGGCGTAACGGTAGCCCGCGGCAATCGTGTCAACGATGGCACCCAGGGCGCAGTCGAAGACCAGTGTCGAGGCGCTACCGCACAGGTAGAGCTTGCCCAGTCGCCGGTTCAGGAACATGCTGTCAACATCCCAGGGCAGGTCTTCGGAGGAGATGACCGAGTCGCCCAGCAGGTCGATGGTGAACATCATTTCCGGCGACTGGTCGGTGTAGTAGAGCCGGCCAAGGTCGAGATTGAGGGCCATCTTGCCGCGATAGGAACCACCCACCAGGTCGAACGTCTTGACTACGGAGTCGGTCACCGGGTCAAGCGCGCGCACGGTCGGCGCGTCCTCACAGGCGAAGAAAACGCGATTGGAGCGTGGATCGTAGACCGCACACGGCACGTCGTCACTCAACTCGAACAGTTGAATCGCGGTGTCTCTCAGGCAATCGTACGCGTACACGTAGTCGCCCCCACCTATGCCATCGAAGACATACAGCCTGTTCAGGTAGGGGACCATGACCGGTCGGGGTCGGCTGAAGCCAGTCAGGGCTCGACTACCGAGCAGGCTGTCGAAGTTGCAGTCGATGACGCGGAGCGATTGGTAGTCGGCTACGTAGAGCCGGCTGAGAGCCGGGTTCAGAAGAGGCTGGGCATCACTATCCGTGGCTCCGCCGAGAATGTGCCGTGGTGGACCGAACGTGCTGTCCAGCACCAGTATCTCATCGTGTCCGGGGCAGAGCAGGTAGAGCTTGTTCCCCGCCGGATTGTGCACCATCTTTCGCGGCAGGTAATTGGCATAGCTCACTTCACCCTTGACCGTGCCGGTCGCGGCGTCGACGATGAAGGTGAGGTCTCCGGGCGCGGTGACCCCGTATATCTCATCGCTGTTGGGCTCGTAAGTCAGGGCCATGATGGAGTGCGTGGGTACGGCCGGAATAGGAACCGTATCCACGAGTTGGTCGTTTGTGTCGATTGCTGCAACCACGACGGGATTGGACCTGCCCAGATAGGTGTGCCCGTCCGCGGTATTGACTGCCAGGCATGAGTACGACCCGACCAACCTGGTTCGAACCGTGTCGCTCTTGCAGTCTACTACGTAGAGAGTGTCATCAACCAGGCACTCCAATCGGTCGGTGACAGGGTTGTAGACCAGCGCCAGAAGTTCACCCAGGTCGAGCGCCGGCGTCGTGCCGATTACCTTCAGCGAGTCGGTGCTGACGACGACCAACATGGTGTCAGGTTCACCCGCGAAGTAGAGCTTGCGTGACGTGGTGCTCAGGGCGATTGCCTGCAGGTATTCGAGGCCGATGGAAACGTCGGCCAGCAGCGTGTCGGCGCTGCAGTCGAGCACCTTGAGCCGGACCGAATCCCCGTCGGTGCCGACATACAAGCGATTCCGCGCCGCGTCCCACAGCAGGCGTCTGATATTGTCTCCGATTCCCACAGCATGCAGGATGGTGTCGCCGTCAGGGTCGAATACGTAGAGCGTCTCCCTCGACGTCGAGGCGAGGTAGAGCCGGTTCAGTATGAGATTGTACGCGAAGACCGACGGATAGCGGGGAAGGTCAGCGGTTCCGATGACCGTGTCAGCAGCAGCGTCGAGGATAACCGCGGGGTCGTCCAGTATGTACCCCTTGCCGCTGGCCGGGCAGAACACTACCCTTTCCGATACGCCGGGACCGCGCAGTTTCTCCCGGGTTGCGGGATTGAATATCTGAATGGGGTCGGACTCGATGTAGACGTTGCCGGATATCGGGTTGACGACTATACCACCCGTGACGTTGATGCCACCGAAGGTGTCGCCAATCACGACCCGGCGCTCCAGCCACTGACCGGAGCAGAAGGATGTAACCGCAACGAAGATGACCGACAGGGCGATTCTCTTCATCGCACCTCCTTGAACAATGATAGAACTCCCTGCCTATTTGTCAATTCGATACTTGCATAAGGCGAGTCAAGCGGGCAGCGGACGGAGGGTGAGGGGATTGGGGAAAGGAAGAAGTGGATGTCAGATGCCGGATGGCAGAAATCAGAAGTGCGGGGCGAGGAATAGAGAGATCGAGGGATGAAGGGGCAGAGGGATGAGGGGATGAAGTGGCCGGGCGGCCGGAGGCCGGAAGCCGTGAGCTTGAGCTTGCGCTTGGGCTGGCTGTGGGCTTGCGGCGTGAAGCTTGAGGCTCGCGGGCCACGCCCGCGTTGCCTTGCCGCGCGGCCCGATTCCCGGCGTCGGCTGGTACGCGGCAGTGCAGTCGCCGGACGGGAACCTGTTCGGCTTGATGCAGGACGACCCCGCGGCCAGGTAGCGGTCAGCCGCAGACCGGCCTGGGTTCACGCCGGGGCTGGATGTCTGCAGGGCGGTCGGTCGTGCGCGGTCGGTGGGGCCGAGCGCCCGGTGTGGTCATCGGCTCTACGCAAGGTCCGACCCACTGCTCGCTATCGTCGGCGTCGGGACGGAGCTTGCCAGGCCGGACGCTGCCGCTATACTGGGGAGTGAATCCGTCAGCATCGCTCCCTTTCGCACCAACCCGGAGGAGGTTGTGAAAATGAGCTTCGTGTTCAGCGGCTTGTTCTGGGGCGCCATCGTGGTGCTCATCGGTCTCACCATCATCCTGAATGGCGTCCTCGGCATCAGGATACCGATCATCCGCATCGTCTTCGGCCTGCTACTCATCTACTGGGGCATCAGCCTGCTGCTCGGTCTGTCGTTCCGGCGGACTTCGGGGACCACTGCCTTCTCGGACTCCCGGCTGGAGAGCACGGAAGCCTCGGGCAAACAGGACGTCGTGTTCGGCCGAAGCACGATTGACCTTACCGGCGTTCAGCTCAAGCCGGGCGTGAACCGCTACGAAGTGAACACGGTCTTCGGCGCCAGCGTCATCCGGCTCAACCCGGCGACGCCGGCCAAGGTCGTGGTCTCTTCCGCCTTTGCCGGCGTCCGCCTGCCCGACGGCAACACCCTCGCCTTCGGTGACAACACCTGGCTATCGCCGGCATTCAAGCCGGATTCGGCCTACCTCTACCTCAAGGTCGGCGTAGTCTTCGGTGGGGTCGAGATCACGGCCCGCTAGTTCGCACCCGACTCACTTCGTCGGCTGCAGGGCCGCCTCACCCGCTTAGTATCCAGCGGGCGTCAAGTCCGCAGACGAGCCTGTCGAAGCTGCGGATGGGACTGGGAATGGGGATCGGCTGATGGCCGGAAGCCGTCAGCCGCGTGGTGCTTGCGCCTGCGCTGGCTGTGGGCTTGCGGCTTGGGGTTTGAAGCTGCGACGCCAGTCGCCTGCTCGGAATCCGAACCGGCGTCTCCCGCAACTCCCGATTCCTCAACAGCTGCCTGCCTCGGCTTCTGGCAGTTCTTGACTAGCTCGGGGAGCTGGTCATAATCAGGCATGGTTGTCAAAGTCGACGTCTACAACGATGGAGAGCAGTGGTGTGCTCGCGGAATCGGAGCCGATTTCTTCACCTGCGCGCAATCGCTCGACGAACTGATGGTCGAGGTGAAGGATGCCGCGGCCTGCCACTTCCATGACCAGTTGCAGGCTGGCCAGACCTTGAACCTGCTGATCCTGACCGAGACCGAAGTACACGATGCCGCCCCGGTTGCCGCAGACCGACGGTGACAGTGTCGTCGCGCTGCTGCGACGGCTCGGGTATGAGGTGGTCCGGACGCGGGCAAGCCACATCCAACTGAGGAAGACAACCGCCGCCGGCGTCCACCGCGTGACCGTCCCTGCTCACAAGACACTGGCCAAGGGGACCTTGAGCGACATCCTGAACCGCGTGGGCCAGTGGAATGGCGTCTCCAGGGACGACCTGCTCGATCAACTCCAGCGCTAGCGGCCCGTCGCAAGCGGCAAGCCGTCAACTGGTGGCCGTGATCCGTTAGCTGTCAGCGCGCTTGAGCTTGTGCCCAATCTGCGACGCAGCTCGGCTCCGCCTCTCTACCTCAATCTTGACCTCAACCTCGCGGCGAAGCCGCGTCGGCTGTCCCGAAGCTTCCCGAAATCTGGTGCCTGTCCATGGCTCGCCGCCAGACAGCTCTCCTAGCTCTTCCAGCTCAAGTGATGCCGGTTCTTCCAGTCAACGAGCCTGATGCCGACTCCCTGATGCTGGCCAAGAACGTTCTTCGAGTACTCACTCAGCACCCGTCCTGCCTCTTCGAAGTCGCTGTCGTTCTGGTAGCGGAAGTACTTGGCCGGCATGTTGCGATGGTAGCCATTGCTGGAACGTGGATACGGGACTATGCCGGAATCGGGAAACTGGAACTCGGTCAGGCTGACCCGGCTGGTCAGCGAGTCGAGGAAGTCGTTGTATATCCACGTGTCTTCAGCCGTCGTCCCGCAGACATACGCAAACGAGTTTACCGGATGGCGCCAGAAGAGGTCCGGCGCGGTCTGAGTGAAGCTCCCCTCGATGACAGACAGCCGGATGTAGGAATCAGTGACTGCGAGGGCGTACCAGTCGCTGTCCCATCCGTAGGCGACCTGACACAGGTACAGGCCGTCGCCGATGTACAATGGCCAGGACGACTCGGCCGGGCGCGGAACCTGGTAGAGGACATTCGGGCACTGGACTCCGAGAATGTCCACCGACACACACGGCCCGACTGCCCGGACCCCGGCGGCGATGGTCCGACCTCCGTCCGAGTACACCTTGTCGGTTGACATCGAGAGTTCTATCCTCGGGTAGCCGCTGTCGTATGGCGGGTCATAGGTCTCAACCACATCGAATGCAACCCCGCCCTCCAATGGCTGCAGGTTGCCCATCGAGCAGCCGGCTGCCCAAAACAGCAACATGGCCGACAGGGCGAGTGACAACACATACTTCACAAGACCTCCCTTCGGAGAAGGCTCGTATAGATATACTCGGTCGTTGGAAGACCCATCCACGGCAGTATTGTAGGACTCGCGGGCGGGGGAGTCAACAACGAGGAGAGATCAATGGGTCCAGAGGTCCAGTGGTCGAGTGGCCGGAAGCGGTCAGCCGTCCGAACCGCGACCTAAGTACTGGGAACTGGAAACTCGCGCCTACGGCGCGCTGGGTGTCAATTCGGCGGGGGAGAAGAACAGAAGACCGAAGAGTGAGGACGGAGGAGTGAGGACATACGGGGAATCCGAGAGGGGCCGACGGCCTGCGGCTCACGGCCAACGGCTTGTGGCATGGGGCCTGAAGCGGGAAGCTGTAGCGAAGTCACCCCGTGGCCCGATGCCCTTGACGCGCCTTAGGGGCAATTAAGTATCGTGTTTCCGTTTCTCCTAGACGCCCACAAACTTAACTCAGTTCAGGGTAAGAGAGGGTTCTCCGACAGGCTCCTAGGAGTCCGGCCGAAAAGCCACCTACCGCCCGACCGTCAATCTTGCGGCCATTGATAATCAAGGACTTACGTAGTGCCATTTCACGGTCTGCACGCTACCAGAGGGGTTTCCGGCCGGGCCTCTAGAGCGTCTCAACCAGTCGGTCAAGCGACATGGCTCCCGCTCGCCGCGGCTCCGGCTAACGACCGAGTTCACGCAGCGTCAGTCTCGATACGACGCCCTTCAGGATGCCAAGGTCGAGTTGCCGAAGGAGCTCTCGCACTGCCTCCCGTCTTAGCGCGTTGCGTGGCTCTTTGTCGTGGTAGAACCCGAAGACCGACGTCTCGATGTAGAGAAGAGGGCGTTGCTTCACTCTGAGAGGATATCGCTGGTGCGACAGATGCCAATGCGACGAGAACGATCGGCAGAGGCCTGAAGCGCGAGGCGCGAGAGTTCGAAGTTGAGCGACAGGCTACAACACCACGATGGTCTCTATGCCGTTAACTGCCTGATAAGACGTCACTTGAGTCGGATTCGGCAAAGTCCCCTCCGTCGTCCCCCGGGTAGTTCCGTGAGTTGTGCTCCAGATTGCCCGGCAGGCTGTTGTCCGAATAGCTCCATCCGCTGTCCTACGGATAGCGCGGCAGACTGCAACCCGCGCTGTTTGCCGGGTTGTGGCCCGGGTTGTCTGTTTCGCAGTTCCGGTGGTTGTCCGGCAAGCTGTCTGAGCGACAGCGATCAGGACGGCCGACCATTCTGCCGCCCGGGTTGCTTTCTTCGTCGTCCCGTCCGCAGTTTCGTAGGTTGTGGTGTAGACTGCTGTCCGAGCTGCTCTGTCGGTTGTCTGGTCGACTGCTCTACCGGTTGCAGTCTGGCTCGGGATGGCGTTCGTTACCCGAGAGTCTGGCTTCTCTGCGCAGGCGCGGACAGGCGATTCGCACCGACGTGTTCATCGTGTTGACCCCGGTCGGGCCGTAGCCGTGGCTCGGTCGAGAGAGGCGGGTGCGAAACCGCTGCCGGTTGAGCGGGCACGGGCAGCTCCCGGTGAGGGCGCAGTGCCCGCCCGCTCTGGCTACCCGGGCTCTTTCGAGCTAGCGAATGACCGTGACCGGGAGGCGGGTGCTCGCGGTTCCGGCTGTGACCTTCAGGAAGTAGACGCCGGCGGAGAGTGCGGAGGCATCGATGCTCAGTCGGTGCGAGCCGGCAGAGTATGGCTGCGAGGGGAGCTCGGCGGCGAGGCGGCCGGTCTTGTCGTAGAGGCCAATCTGGCAGGAGGCAGGCAGGTTGAGGTCGAGGTCGAAGCCCAGGCGGCCGAGGGCCGGGTTGCCCAGTAGTCTGATGCTTGGGACACGATACGAAATGCCGGGCATGTCGGTCATGTCCCTGCGCTCCTCGGTGATGCCGGCCTGGTGCGCGCGGGGTTTGAGCGAGCCGTCGGCGACCAGGCACATGCCGTAGAACCAGGAGCGTTCGCTCGGGTCGCAGCCGTCTTCGAGTATCGCGTTGAACCAGTCCTTGAAAGCCTCGCCGAGCGTCCTGCCCCGGCCGAGCGGGTCGTAGAAGAGGTCAAAGGAGAGCATCGAGCCGGTCTTGGTCGAGCCGATGGCTCCGAGCCCGCTTGTGGTCTGGAACACGTAGCGGCCGCCGCAGTAGCCGTCCTCCACATAGCGGACGTTGGAACAGGCGAAGAGGTTGTAGAAGCTCGCCTGCGGGTCGAGCGCGGGTATGGTCTCCGCGTAGAACCAGTCCCACTGTTTTCCGCTGTCGTACTTCATGGCATGGCCGCCGGGCCAGGAGTGGGACATGAGGGCAATCCACTGGTAGCCGGCCGAGTCAATGCGCGGCTGGTAGTCGGCGACGCGGGTCGATTCCGGGTTGTAGATATGGACGCGGCTCCGGTAGAGCAGGCCGACGTTGGAGTCCCAGTCGGCCGCCCAGGGTTCCCAGTCGTCGTCGATGTAGACGAGGGCGCGGTCGGTCACCGGCAGTTGCCCGTTCCGGTATCGGTGGCTCCGGTCGAAGTAGGAGGTGAGCAGGGACTCGGCGTGGCCGATTTTCGAGGCGGGCAAGCGGGAGACGGCGATCTCAGGTGTGATCGAGTCGCGGTGGATGTCGTAGATGGAGTCGGAGCCGGGGATGAGGCTGTCGAGCGAGTCGTGTTTGACGAAGCTGTCGTGCCAGGTGCCGTCGAGGTCCATGAAGAAGAGGTCGCAGGGGAACTCCTCGTAGCCTTCGCCGATGGTGTCGCCGTTGAAGTCGTCGATCATCTGGAACCAGGCAATAGGCAGGTCGCCCACGAAGACCGCCGAACTCATCCCGGTCGCGTGCTCCCGGCGGAGCAGCGCCTTGAGCGACTCGGCCGAGGTGCCGCTGACCGAGAAGACGGCCGTGGCTACGGACTCGCGTTCGAGGTAGATGGCCAGGGTTTCGAGCGCCGGGCCGAGCGCACTCGCCAGGGTCTCCTCGACGAAGAAGCCGACCCGGGTTTCAAACCGGCGTGGAGAGAGCAGGGGCTTGGCCCGGAACGGTCGCGGCTCCTGCTGCGCGCGCCACTCGGCGTAAGTGAGCGGTCGGGAGTTGTCCGGACTCACCCAGCGGAGCGGAGTCACGCCGGACGTGGCTGTTGAGGAGAGCAGGACGAGCGAAAGGATGAATTGCATTGTTTACCTCGCAGAGGTTCGCATCGGGCTGCCTGGTTTGGACATCAGATTGAGTCTAGCCAGAGACCGCGAAGGGTCAAGATGGGGATACGAGGGTAGGACGAGGTCAGAAGCTAGAAGCCAGAAGCTGGAGGTCAGAAGTTCGGGCACTGAACCACTAGACCACTCGACCACCAGGGCACTTCCTGCAATGGCAACCGACCGAAGTCAGAAGCTAGAGGCCGGAAGCTGGAAGTCAGAGGTTCGGCGTACGACCAACGATGAACGAGAGAGACTTGACATGGCCCGGCCGGAGCCGATAATCATGTGTCCGGGAGGTAATATGAAGTACTACGTGGCCGTGCTCGTGTCTGCGCTGGTGCCGCTGGCCTTCGCTAATCCGGTCATGGTGACCGTCGTGAATGAGTTCGGTTTCGACGACCAGGGGCTGGGCTGGGTGGAGCTGCACGCCGAGCCCTTCTCCGACTCCTGGGACCTGACCGGCTGGCTGGTTGAGACCAGCACATCAGTCTGCACCCTCGACTGTCAACTCCCCTATGATGGTTTCCTGATAGTCGATTCGGCGTCGCTGGCTACTGGTGGCTACGGCCGCGGCTCGTTCCGCCTGAATCCGGCCGGCGACCGCATACGAATTCAGCCCGATTCCTCGCACTCATGGTTCACGGACAGCGTCGTGTTTCCCGTCATCCCGCCGGGGCGTTCACGCGCGCCGATGCCGCCGGCCCAGGGGTCGGCCGCGCTTCTGAACGTGGCCGGTGCCGAGCAGCTCATCACCTGGTACATCGACTCGACGCCGACCCCGGAAGCGGACAACGACGACTACAGCTCAGTGACCGGCAAGGTCTTCTGGGCACCAGGTCGAGGTTTCTACCAGGTCGGTGTGGTGGTGCGTGGACCGTTGGGCTGGTCGTATTCGGCTGTCATGGCGTCGGGGCAGTCCTACCTGGCAGAGGGCCTGAGTGCAGGCAGGTATGCGGTCACTGCACACGGTCAGCCTGGGAATGTCGTCATTTCCTATCCCGAGTCTGTGGACGTCGGCTACAGCGATACCCTCGCGGGTATCAACCTCGACTTTGACCCGCACGGCGTCGAGGAGACGATGAACGATGAACGCGGAACGATGAACGTCCGTCCGACTGTCCTGTCCGGCACGTCGGGCGTCAAGCGTCTGGCGTCGTGCGTCGTCTTCGACGCGATGGGGCGGAGGGCGGCGATGCCGAGGTCAGGCGTCTACTTCGTCCGGGACGAAGGACAAGGGACGAGGGACGTGAGCCGGATGCGGAAGGTCGTGGTCACGAGGTAGAGAGGCGTCATGAAGTACGCATTCACGCTGCTTGCACTAGGCGCCCTGCTGTCGGTCGTCCACGCCCAGGGGGTGGAGAAGACCATCTATCTGCCGGATTCGTTGGGCCGCCTGACCAAGCTGCGCTGCCTGGTGTACAACTCGGCCAATAACACTGTCTACGTGGGCGGCGAGAATGGCGATTGCGTGCTCGCGATTGACGGCACCACCAATCAGAGGATTGCCCGCATCCCGGCCGGGTCGAGGGGGTGGGCACTCTGCTATAACTCGGCCAACAACAAGGTCTACTGCGCGAACTGGAACAGCGGCGACGTGACGGTGATTGACGGCGCGACCAACGGGGTCGTCACCACCGTCACTGTCGGTACCAACCCCGCTGCTCTCTGCTATAACCCGACGAACAACAAGGTCTACTGTGCGAACAAGGGCAGCGGCGACCTGACCGTGATAGACGGGGCGACCGACACGGTTGTTGCTGCCACAACCGTCGGCCCCGGCCCTCAGGCCTTCTGCTACAACCCGACCGATAACAAGGTCTACTGCGCAGGAAGCAACGTGATCGTAATCGACGGCGCGACCGACAGTGTCATCGCCACCGTGACGACAGGAGGCCGCGCCCTCTGTTACAACCCGACCGATAACAAGGTCTATTGCGCGGGGAGCAACGTGACCGTAATCGACGGAGCGGCCGACAGTGTCCTCGCCACTGTGGCCGCAGGGAGCGGACCTTGTGCCCTCAGCTACAACGCGACCAATAACAAGGTCTACTGCGCGAACATCAACAGCAACAACGTGACCGTGATCGACTGCGCGACTGACAGCGTCGTCGCCACTGTGGCCGTGGGGCACGCCCCGCGGGCTCTCTGCCATAACCCGACCAAGAACAAGGTCTACTGCGCGAACGCGGACGTAGACACGACTGTGACGGTGATCGACGGTGCGGCCGACAGCGTAGTCGCCACCGTTACCACGGGCATGTGTAACTACGCTCTGTGCTACAATGCGACCAACAACAGGGTCTACTGCGCGAGCTGGATCGGCAGCAACGTGACCGTAATAGACGGCGGGACTAACGGGGTCATAGCCAGGGTGACTGCAGGTGAGGTCCCTTATGCCCTTTGCTACAACAAGACCAACAACAAGGTCTACTGCGCCAATTGGTATCACAGAGACGTGACCGTGATAGACGGCGCGGCCGACAGTGTCGTCGCGGTCGTGACGACAGGCTGGATACCCAAGGTCCTCTGCTACAACCCGACCAACAACAAGATCTACAGCGCGAACTACTGGGGAAGCAACCTGACGGTGATCGACGGCGCGACTGACGCGGTCATCGCCACCGTGCCTGCAGGCAGGTACCCTCGGGACCTGTGCTACAACCTGACCAACAACAAGGTCTACAGTGCGAACTCCTGGGGAAGCAGCCTGACGGTGATCGACGGCGCGACTGACAGCGTCATCGTCACCGTCGCTGTAGGCAGCGCACCTGTGGCCCTCTGCTACAACTCGACCAACAACAAGGTCTACTCCGCCGACAACGATGGGCGCACCGTGACCGTGATCGATGGCGCGACCGACAGCGTCATCACGACATTGGGTGTAGGCACCTACCCTTATAACCTCTGCTACAACTCGGCCAGCAACAAGGTCTACTGCGGGCGCAGTGGCAGCAAAGTGACCGTGATCGACGGCGCGGCTGACACCGTCGTCGCCACCGTGACTGCAGGTACCAATGCTCTCTGCTCCAATCCAACCAACAACAAGGTCTACTGCGCAGGGAGCGGTACCGTGACCGTGATCGACGGCGCGACCGACAGCGTCATCGCCACCGTGCCCGCGGGTGGTGGGGCCGTCGGCTACAACCCGACCAACAACAAGGTCTACTGCGCAGGGGGCAGCACCGTGACTGTTATCGACGGCACGACGGACAGCGTCGTCGGGACCATAGGGGTGGGCAGCGGGCCTCGTGCCTTTGCCTGGAATCCGGTTCAGAATCGGGTCTATGTCGCCAACGCCGGCAGCTCGAGCATCTCGGTCCTGAGCGATTCGGTCTTCACCGGGGTGGATGATGTCATCAAACCACGGGCCTCGCGCTCCAAGCCGTTGCCGACCGTCACCCGCGGGGTGCTGCGCCTGGAAGTAGGCAGTAGACAGCAGACAGCATGCAGGGCGGAACTGATGGATGTCAGTGGGCGGAAGGTGATGGACCTTCGCGCGGGCGCGAACGACGTCCGGGCGCTGGCGCCGGGAGTCTACTTCGTCAGGGACGAGGGACGAGGGGCGGGGGACGCGGGCCGGATCCGGAAGGTCATAATCACCAGGTAGGAGGTAACGATGCGAGCACCGTTCTTCGCGGTCAGTATGATCCTGGTTCTGGTCGGCATCGCGCAGGCGGATTCGCTCAACTGCCGGCTGGTTGGGTACTGTGACACGCCGGGCAGTGTCCGTGGTGTTGCGATTGCCGGGACCTTCGCCTACGTCGCTGACTACACCGGCGGGCTGCGGGTTATCTCGGTCGCGAACCCGGCTCATCCGGTTGAGGTCGGATACGAATACACGCCGGGGGGCGCTCTTGGCGTGGCGGTCGCCGGGGACTATGCGTACGTGGCAGACGACTATTCCGGTCTGCGGGTCATTGATGTGTCCGTTCCGACAACTCCACATGAGACCGGGCACTGCGATTTGCCGGGCGAGGCCTATGGCGTGGCTGTTGCCGGGGACTATGCGTACGTGGCAGACGGACTTGCCGGGCTGCGGGTCATCGGAGTATCGAACCCTGCCTTCCCGCGGGAGGTGGGGTGTTGCGACACAGTGGACTATTCACTTGGTGTGGCGGTTCGCGGGAACTATGCTTACGTGGCAGACAACTCCTGCCATCGGCTGAGAGTGATAGACGTATCCAGTCCCGCAAATCCGCAGGAGCGTGGCCGCCATACGACGCCGGGTGAGGCCAATGGAGTAGCGGTCTCGGGCGACTACGCTTATGTGGCAAACAATGATGCCGGGCTGAGGGTGATTGACGTGTCCGACCCCGCAGACCCGCAGGAGAGTGGGTTCTGTGACACCCCGGGCCGGTCCTGGGGAGTGGCGGTCGCTGGGAGCTATGCCTTCGTGGCAGATCTCGACTCCGGGCTGAGGGTGATAAACATCTCCGACCCGGCGGCCCCAGAGGAGCAAGGATACTACGACACGCCTGGTTCTGCCATGGGGGTGGCGGTTGCCGGGGGCTATGCCTTCGTGGCGGATGGCAATGAAGGGCTACAGATCATCGAGTTCTACGGCGGCGGCGTCGAGGAAACGCCGAGCGCCGAAGTGCGAACGACGAACGTCGGGCCGACGGTTCTGTCCGGCGCGTCGGGCGTCAGGCGTCTGGCGTCGTGCCTCGTCTTCGACGCGATGGGCAGGCTGGTGCTGAACCCGTGCTCCGGCGTGTACTTCGTGCGGGAAGACGGGCGCGGGGCCGGGGACGCGGGCCGAGTGAGGAAGATCGTCATACAGCGCTGACCGACCCGACCGATGTTTGGTGGGCGGGAATCCCGACCGGGTTCCCGCTTCTTTTCCCGATTGCCGTGAAGACACGAAGGTCATGAAGCGGCTTCGGATTCGGGCATTGGATCCCTTGAATCCTCGAATCCTGGAATCCTGCCACTGCCGGTGATTGACTGTCAGGCGAATACAGGGACAATTAGCTTCTTGACCAAAGCCAAGGCCCGAGCCGAGATTGCCCGGCTGAGCCGGGAGCTCCATGAGCACAACTACCGGTACTACGTGCTGGCGCAGCCCGTTATCAGCGACTTTGAGTTCGATCAGCTCATGAAGCGGCTGCAGGCGCTTGAGCAGGAGTTCCCGGACCTGGTTCGGCCCGATTCTCCGACCCGGAGAGTAGGCGGCGAGCCGCTTTCGGAGTTTGCCACCGTTGTGCACGACCCGCCGATGCTCTCTTTGGATAATACTTACTCCTACGAGGAGCTCCGCGAGTTCGATTCCCGTGTGAAGAAGACCGTGTCCCGACCGATATACCTGGTGCAGCAGAAGATTGATGGCGTGGCTGTGTCCCTGCGCTATGAGGACTTCGTGTTCGTACAGGGCGCGACCCGGGGGGACGGCACTCGCGGGGACAACATCACCGCGAACCTGGGGACCGTGAGCTCGGTGCCGCTCCGCCTGCGCAAGGAGCGGAAGGGGTTTGCGCGGTTCGAGGTCAGGGGCGAGGCGTACATGCCGCGGCGCGAGTTCGAGCGGATTAACCTCGAGCGGGATGAGGAGGGGTTGGCGACGTTCGCTAATCCGCGCAACGCCACGGCGGGTACGCTCAAACTGCTCGACCCGAAGCAGGTACGGAAGCGAAGGCTCGACTGCTTCGTCCATACGGTTCCGCGTGCATTCGAGGGTATCCCAACCGACCACGAGGTGCTGGAGGCGCTCAAGGAACTCGGGTTCAAGACCGCACCGGAGAGCAGGCTCCTCAGCACCATCGATGAGGTCATCTCCTACTGCGAGAGCTGGCAGGCGCACCGGCACGACCTGCCGTATGACATCGACGGGATGGTGGTGAAGGTCGACCGGTTCGCAGACCGCGAGGAGCTCGGGATGACTGAGAAGGGGCCGCGCTGGGCTGTGGCCTACAAGTACCCGCCCGAGGAGGCCGAGACCAAAGTCGAGCGGATATACTTCAACGTGGGCCGGCTGGGTACCGTGACGCCGGTCGCCGAGGTCGGCCAGGTGTTCATCTCCGGCACCAACGTCACCCATTCGACGCTCCACAACATGGACGAGGTGGAGCGGCTCGATATCCGCGTTGGCGATACCGTGGTCATCCACAAGGCAGGCGAAATCATCCCGCAGATATTGAAGGTCGTGCCGGACAAGGGACATGCGAGGCGGGCAAAGGTCGCTATTCCCGAGGAGTGCCCGGCGTGCGGGACCAGGCTCTTCAAGGAGGCGGACGAGGTGGCGTGGCGGTGCGTGAACGCTTCCTGCCCGGCCCAGCTCAAGGCGAGGCTGCTCCACTTCGGCGCGCGGGGAGTGATGGACATCGACGGCCTGGGTGAGAAGCTCGTCGAGCAACTGGTCGAGACCGGGATGGTGAAGAGCATAGCCGACCTGTATGAGTTGAAGGCCGAGGGGCTGCTTGGGCTGGAGCGGATGGGGGAGAAGTCGGCCTCCGCGCTGCTTGCGTCCATCGAAGCAAGCAGGGTCCGGCCGTTCACCCGGCTGCTCTTCGGGCTCGGCATTCGCCACATCGGCATCCACGCGGCGCGGCTGCTCGTACAGGCGTTCGGCTCGTGGGAGCGGTTGTCCGTAGCGCCGGTCGATGAGATTGCCGGGGTTCCGGGCGTCGGCGAGGCAGTGGCCGAGTCATTTCACCATTTCCTTGCGGACCGCGAGAACATCCGGCTGGTCGAGCGGCTGCGCAGAGCCGGGCTGCGCTTCGAGGAGAAGTCAGCGGGCGGACCGCGGCCGCTCGCGGGAAAGAAGTTCGTGCTGACCGGGACACTGGCGGGGCTGTCGCGTGAAGATGCCACCGAGATGATAGTCTCGCGTGGCGGGAGCGTGGTTTCCTCGGTCTCGAAGAAGACGGACTTCGTGGTGGCCGGTGCCTCGCCCGGGTCGAAATACGACCGGGCAAAGGAGCTCGGCGTGGAGATAATCGATGAGAAGAAGTTCAGGCAGCTCATTTCAAGAGGAGCGCAGGACCGCCCTCACCCTCGCCCTCTCCCAGAGGGAGAGGGAATGGGGTGAGGGTGTCCGGGAGTCATGAGAAATGTCGGTAACGCTCGGTGACGTCTGGGCCGAAGGCGCGGACATTGACGCGCCGGTCCAGTATCTGAAGGGTATCGGGCCGAAGCGGGCCGCCCTGCTCGCCAAGGTCGGAGTGGAGACCGTCGGGCAGTTGCTCTTCTTCGTGCCCCGGCGCTACCTCGACCGTTCGCAGATGCTCGCGATAAAGAACCTCGTACCCGGGGACGAGGCGACCGTGCTGGCCCGGGTCGTGACCGCCGGGACCCGGCGATTGAAGACACGCCGGCAGGTTGTGTCTTGCATGGTGCGCGACGACAGCGGCATGATGGAGGCGTTCTGGTTCAACCGGCCCGACCTGGCCGAGCGGTTTCGCCCCAATCAGGAAATCCTGCTTTCGGGCAAAGTGACCCGTTATCGCGGGCTGCAGTTCGTCAACCCTATGTTCGAGCTGGCCGACGAGGAGGGCGAGTTCTCGTTCGCAAATGCCATCATCCCGATATACCCTTTGACCGAGGGTCTTTCGCTCTGGACGATCCGGCGGGCGATGGCCGCGGCGATGGCCAAGGCCCTGGAGCAGGTGCGGGAGTCGCTGACCCCGGAGATTCTGCAGCACTACGACTTCCCCGGGATTCGGGATGCGCTCCGGGCGATCCACTTCCCCAAGGATATGGAGTCGGCCCAGCGCGCCCGGGAGCGGCTCGTGTACGATGAGTTGCTCTATTTCCAGTTGCTGCTCGCGCTGCGGCATCGGGAGTACGCCGTGGTGAAGAAGGAGGCGGGCCTGGCGGTGACCGGCGAGCTGACCGGGCCGCTTCTGGAAAAGCTCCACTTCAAGCTGACCAGGGCCCAGGAGCGCGTGCTCGGCGAGATCAAGCAGGACCTTGCGAGTGAGCGGTGCATGAACCGCCTGCTGCAGGGCGATGTCGGCTCGGGCAAGACCGTGGTCGCCCTGCTCGCGATGCTCGTGGCGTGCGAAAACAAAGCGCAGGCCGCGATGATGGCGCCTACCGAAATCCTGGCCGAGCAGCACTATCTGGGCTGGCACGAGCGGCTGGACGCAATCGGCGTGAAAACGGCCCTGCTTACCGGCTCGACCCGGGCGGCCGAGCGCCGGGAGATAATAGCCGGCCTCGAATCAGGCGCAGTGCAACTGGTCTTCGGCACGCATGCGCTCATCGAGGAAGAGGTGAAGTTCAGCCGGCTCGGGCTCGTCGTGGTTGATGAGCAGCACCGTTTCGGTGTGCGGCAGCGGGCCGCGCTCTTGAACAAGGGGCTGAACCCGGATTTCCTCGTCATGACCGCGACGCCGATTCCGCGCACCCTGGCCATGACTCTGTACGGCGACCTGGACTCATCAATCCTCGACGAGAAGCCGCCGGGCCGGCGTCCGGTCGTCACCAAGCTGATGACGGGATTCCAGCGCGAGTCGGTATACCAGGCAACGGCCCGGCACCTGGATGACGGCGAGCAGGCGTTCGTCGTCTGCCCGCTGATTGAGGAATCGGAGAAGATGGACCTGGCATCGGCGGTGAGAACGTTTGAAGAGACCAAGGCGGCGCTGCCCAAGCACCGGGTGGGCTTGGTGCACGGCCGGATGAAGCCGGAGGAGCGTGGCGAGTTGATGGAGCGGTTCCGGAAGAAGGAGCTGGACATCCTCGTTGCGACCTCGGTCATCGAGGTCGGGGTGGACGTGCCGAACGCGACCGTGATGATAGTCGAGCATCCCGAGCGGTTCGGGCTGGCCCAGCTCCACCAGTTGCGGGGCCGCATCGGCCGGGGGAGCCGGCAGTCGTTCTGCATTCTGCTGGCGTCGCGGGTCGGGCTCGGTGATGCCCGTGAGCGGCTGGAGTTCTTCGCCGGCACCACCGACGGGTTTGAGCTCGCCGAGAAGGACATGGAGATACGCGGGCCGGGGGAGATGCTCGGCACAAGGCAGCACGGGCTTCCCGACCTGCGAATCGCGGACATCGGCCGCGACCGGAAGATCCTCAGGCAGGCACGCAAGGATGCGTTCCGGCTGGTGAAGCTTGACCCGGAACTGAAGCAGTCTCAGAATAGCTGCATCAAACGGACGCTGCTCTCAAGATATCACGGCCGCAGCGAGCTGCTGCGGGTGGGCTAGACCGGATGACGGACGCAAGCCACGAACGCAGGCGGCAGTTGGCCGTCCGGGTGCTGCTCGCGGCCGCAGTGTTTGGGTTCGCGTGCAGCTCGCCGGGACAGCGGCTGATCGGACCCCTGCGCGAGGTGACCGTGATTTCCGCCCAGTGGGATGAGCTCGAGTCGACGGTACGGTCGATTCTCCAGGGGCCGGTAGCGACACCGCAGCCTGAGCCGGAGTTCAAGGTGCGGGTCGGGACCGCCGGGAAGTTCGACACCTATTCGAAGTTCCGCATACTGCTCATCATCGGCACGAACCAGGATACGCTTATCAGGCAGATTCTGGGCGAGCGGGCCGATTCTCTGTCCGGGGGCGACTTCGGCCTGCTCAAGGTGCCCAATCCCTGGCTCAAGGACCAGTCCGCGCTCATCTTCATCGCCCGCGATACGGCGAAGCTCGTGCCCGGGCTTGAGGTCTATGCCGCGAGAATTCGGCAGACCCTGCGCGGGATAGTGCTCGACCAGATGGCCAAGGCGGTCTACATCGAAGGGGTGGACAAGAAGCTGACCGCTGAGTTCCGAACCAGGTATGGGTTCACAATCGATGTACCCCGCCGTTGGTTCCTGAACCAGGACCATGCGGCCGACGGCTTCATCTACCTCTACGGACACGTACCGGACCGGAGCGCGTTCGTTCACTGGCAGGATACGACCCGGGCGCTGGTTCCCGAGTCGCTTGCCGTCCTGCGCGACCGGCTGACCGGTCGCTACTACGACGGCGACTCGATTGATGCGAGGTTTCTGCGGGCCGAGACGATTGCCTTCCTCGCCGGTCCCTGCGTGCGGCTCTCCGGTGTATGGAAGAACGACCGCGACGCTATCGGCGGGGCGTTTGTCAACTACTCGCTCAACTTCCGCGGGCGGTTCTACATGGCCGACGGGCTGGTGTTCAATCCGGGGAAGCCGAAGCTCGATGCGCTGGCCCAGACCGAGGCCGTGGTTCGGACGCTGACGCCGCAGTAGCTAGACCGGCCGCTGGTAGACGCGGTAGGTCTTGACTATCCGGGCGCCCAGGTTGGTGATGGGGCGGATGATAGGGACGTTGTCCTCGAGGATCATCGACAGTTCGCCGCGCTTGAACCCGTGTTTGCGGGCCGCCATTATCGAGTCGTAGTACAGCAGCGCATCAAATCCCAGGTTTCGGAACTTCCGCATCACGCCCAGGGTCCAGAGCCGGGCCTGGTTGATGCGCCGCTTCTCGATCTGGAATGTGAGCCAGCCGAACGGGAAGAGCCGGCCGTTCATCTTTCTGAGTACCTGGTGGTAGTCGGGCAGACCGATGCTCATAGCCGCGATTTCTCCTTTGTACAGCACCATCGAGATGAAGTCGGGAATGATGAGCGGCTTGAGCTGCCGGGCTAGGTTTTCGATCTCCGCGTCGGTCATCGGTGCGAAGTCCCAGTTCTTTGACCAGGCATCATTGTAGACCTGCCTGATGAGGTTGAGCGCCGGCTCGATGTTGTTGACCTCAGGGTGCCGCAGTTCGATTTCCGGACGCTCGCGCAGCAGCTTGACCATCCGCTCGTACTTCTCCGGGATGGGCTGGTCGGCGTCCATGCCGAAGGCGTAGAAATCCTTGACCTTGGTGAAGCCGGCTCCCTCGACCAGCTTCGGGTAGTACGCGGGGTTGTAGGACGACTTGATCATGGGTGGCGAGTCGAACGGCTCAATCAGCATGGCCACTTCGTCGTTCAGCGAGGGGTTTGCCGGGCCGTAAACACCGGTGAGCCCGCGAGCGCGGGCGTATCCGGTTACGGCATCGAGGAGTGCGCCGGCGACCTCGGGATCGTCTTCGGCCTCAAAGTAGCCGAAGAACGCGAGTTTGGAATCGTGGTACTGGTTGTAGTTGTTGTCGACGATGCCGGCGACTCTGCCGACAGCAGTTCCATTGCGCCGGGCGAGGAAGAGCTCGCGCTCGGCGTGGTTCCAGAACGGGTTGCGTCCGGGGCTCAGCGTGTTCCTGAGGTCCGAGATGAGGGGCGGCACCCAGTTCGGGTCACCGCGGTAGAGCCGGAAGGGGAGTTTGACGAACCGGTCGAGGTCAGCGGCTGACTCGACCCGGCTGACGGTGACCACGCGTCAGGGGATAATGCCGCACTTGCGGCCGACCCGCTCGAACTTCTCCAGCGCCTCGTCGATATCTTCGTCGGTGTGCGTCGCGATGACGGCGGTGCGGATGAGCGAGTGGTTCGGCGGGACTCCGGGCGGGACAAAGGCATTGGTGAAGATCCCGCTGTCGTAGAGCGCGGTCCAGAACGTCATGGTCCGGACGTCATCGCCGATGTGAATGGGCATTATCGGCGTGACCGACGTGCCCAGGTTGTAACCCATGCCGCGCAGGCCCGCGCTCATGCGGTGCGCGTTCTTCCACAGGTGTTTTCTACGTTCGGGCTCGGCCTGGAGTATCCGGAGTGACTCGATGACAGTCGCAGTTGCGGCCGGCGGTATGGCGGCGGAGAAGAGGGCCGGGCGGGCCTGGTGGCGTATGAATGATATCACATCCGTGTCTCCGACCAGATAGCCACCGATTGAGGCAAAGCTCTTGGAGAACGTGCCCATTATCAGGTCGACATCGGCCTCGACTTCGAAGTGCTCGGCCGTACCGCGACCGTGCCTGCCCATCACTCCGACCGCGTGGGCTTCGTCGACCAGCAGACGTGCGCCATGCTTCTTGGCGATCGGCACCATCTGGTCAAGCGGCGCCAGGTCGCCCTCGACTGAGAATACGCCGTCTACCGCTATCAGCGTGCCGCCGTCATGGTGGGTCGCCAGCAAATGGCTCAGCGAGTGCATGTCGTTGTGGACGAACCGTTTGATCGTGCCATACGTCATCAGGCAACCGTCCATGATCGAGGCGTGGTCCAGCTTGTCGGTTATTACCATGTCGCCGCGCCGGATCAGTGCCGAAATCGCGCCCAGGTTGGCCGAGTAACCGGTGGAGAAGATGACGCAGTCGTCCTTCTTGTAGAAGGCGGCGAGCTTCTCCTCCAGTTCCAGGTGAATATCCAGGGTACCGTTGCCGAGGCGCGAACCGGTGCAGCCGCTGCCGTACTTGCGTATGGCCGCGATTGCCGCTTCCTTGACCTTCGGGTGGGTGGTAAGGCCCAGGTAGTTGTTCGAGCCCATCATCAGCAGTTCCCGGCCGTGGATAACGACGCGGCGGTCCGGCTCGGAGCTTATCGGCGTGAAGTAAGGGTAGTAGTTGTTGTCCTTGGCGTGCTGGACAACTTTAGCGAACTCCCTGCATTTGGTGAAGAGATCCACGGCGGGGATTCTAGAGCGCACCCTTCGAGTGTCAAGCTATGAAGCATGAAGTCCAGACTGCGAACTGCCCGGCCGGAAGGGCGGGTCGCAGCCGGGTGGGCTTGATTAGCCGCGGCGGGCAGCTATATTGACTGCGTGCTTGGTCTGCTGCTGGCGCTTGTGTGCGCCGCCTCTTCTCATTCCGACTTCCGGACGCTGCGAGTGCTCTATACCGCGGACCTGCACGGCCGGAGCGCACCGGGGGTCGACTTCGCGTCGGCCGGACTGCCGCGCCGGACGCTGGGGGGCTGGGAAAACCTGCTGCGGCTGATTCGGGCCGAGCGGACCGACGCGACGCTGCTGCTGGACTGCGGTGACTTCGGGTTCGGCTCGGCGGCCGGTGACAGCTCCCAGGGCCGGGCCGCGGTCGAGTTCATGAACGCGGCCGCGTACGATGCCGCGGTGCCGGGCCCGGCGGACTTCACCGGCGGGGCGGCGAACTTCGAGGTCATGGCCAGGTCTGCAGCGTTCCCGCTCCTGGCCGACCCCATGCTCGACGTCGTACTGCGCAGGCGAGTTCCGCTCTTCCATCCCTACCTGGTAAGAGACATCATGGGTATGAAAGTCGGCGTCATCGGGATTGCCGACCCGGACATCCCCCGGCTGAACCGGCGTGCCGACGTCGGCGGCTGGGTCGTGGACGACCCACTGGTTCAGATGGGTCGCTACCTGCCCCTGGTGCTGGCCGAAAGCGCGGACATCATTATCGTCATCGGGCATCTCAGTCCGGATGATGGTTGCGCTATCGCCGACAGCTTCGGGCAGGTTGACCTCGTCATTTGTCGCGGCAGCCCCGCCCGGGTTGAGAATCGCATGGCCGGCTGCGGAACAACCCCGGTGCTGACGGCTGCCGCCTATGGCCAGCGGCTTGGGGTCGCTGATATCCTGTTCCACAAGGCTGAACAGAGGGTCTACCAGACCGGAGTTCGGCTGCTCAATGTTGAACCCGGTTCGGACTCGGACACGTCGGCAGCCGGGCGGTGGCTCCGCAGGACAAGCGCGGGCCCCGGCGACTCGGCTGTGTGCGTGAACGCGACAGAATACCCGCCGGACAGCGCCGGGACTGCGGGCCTGGGTACGCTGGTCACCGAAGCCATGCGGGTCAGGGCCGGAGCCGACATCGCGGTGCTGCCCGGCTACGAGATGGAAGGCGGACTTGGGACCGGCAGGCTGACCCGCGGGCAGTTGTTCGACGCAGTGCCCTACAGCCGGCCGGTACGAGTGCTGTCAGTTGACGACACCACTCTGACGAGGCTGGTCGCGCCGGACGGCCTGGGACCGTGCGAGCCGGCGCCGTTCCTTGCCGGCGCCGACTACTTCGTGACCGGCGACACGACCCGGTGGCCGGAGGTTTCGCGGGTAGCAAGAGCCCGCGTCAGAAACCGGCGGCCGGGCACCTGCAAGGTGGTAACAACCGAGCAGTGGCTGGAGCGCACGGGGCTGCCGGTTGATGGCCGGCTGCTGCCGCAGAGTCTGACGGACATCTGGATTGCATACGCGACAGCACAGGACACGCTGAAGTCGGTCCAGTCCGTGCGGCTCTACCCGGCCACGCCCGGCATCGTCCGCCGGCAGACGGTCGGCCCGGTCAACATCAACACCGCCGACGCCGAGTTGCTGCAGACCCTGCCGGGAATCGGGCCGATGACGGCCGGGCGGATAATCCAGTATCGCGAGACTGCGGGTCGGTTCAGTTCGGTCGAAGAAATCCAGAACGTGAAGGGCATCGGGCCGAAGAAGTACGAGAAGCTGAAGCCGCTGATAACGGTGAGGTAGAGAATGACAAAGGGGAAAGGGGAAATGGCAAAGTCCGGAGGCGGAACGGCGAACGGCAGAGGGGAAATGGCAAAGAGGGGAACCGGAGTCACAAAGGGGAAAGGGGAAGTGGCGAAGTACGAGTTAGGGGAGAGTGAGGAAGACGCACCGGTGGCTCGCGACCAGAAGTCGGGTCGAGCCTATGACCTTACTAGACGGACTCAGTGCTTCGGGTCCGCCATCGTGACTTACGCCCGAGGAGTACCCTTGACCCCGGTCACGCGACCGCTTATCTCACAGCTTGTACGGGCAGGAACCAGCGTGGGCGCTAACTACTGCGAGGCCGACGGAGCCGAGTCACGCAAGGACTTCCGGCACCGCATTGCCATATGCCGGCGAGAGGCCAGGGAGACCTGTTACTGGTTGGAGATGTTGGCCACAGCACTGCCCGGGGCGCAGGGCAGCACGGCTGAACTGAAACAGGAGGCAAAGGAACTCACT
This sequence comes from Caldifarciminota bacterium UBA2258, assembly GCA_002347155.1. GTDB lineage: Bacteria > Hydrothermota > Tepidihabitantia > Tepidihabitantales > Tepidihabitantaceae > UBA2258. The sequence continues at coordinate 14,914 of DDXO01000087.1, read as the reverse complement.
CTCATCTTCAGTGCCAGCGTGCGCACACTGAGCGACCCCGACCGCCGGTGATCTTCGTCCTCACTTTCTCACTTCCATTTCACTTCTCTCGGTAGCTTCGTCCTTCACCCTCACGACTTGTCCATTTCCCCTTCTCACTACTTTGCCATTTCCCCTTCTCACTACTTTGCCATTTCCCCTTCGCGCTACTTTGCCATTTCCCCTTCTCACTACTTTGCCATTTCCCCTTCGCGCTACTTTGCCATTTCCCCTTGGTACTTCTCTACTTCATCGGCCTAGTACGTCCGCGCGTAGTAGATGACGGTGTTGGTGTCCATGCCGCAGACTATGCACTTGCCGGGCTTGCCCTGGTCGCTTTTCGGCATGTTGCGGGGAGTGGTCTTGGTGGCGTCGATCAGCGAGTCCTCGCACTCCTGTGACTTGCACCAATGGACACGGACGTAGCCCGGCTTTGCTTCCAGCGCGGCCTTGAACTCGTCAGTCGTCGCTGCGTCCGATGTGCGCGAGGCTGCGAACTCACGGGCACGCTTGAGCATTCCCGCCTGAATCTCGTCGAGTAGCTTGCCGAGCGTCTCGGGCAGGCCGGCCAGGGGTACGAAGCGCTTGCCTGAGCCGTCGCGGGGCACGAGTACACACTGCTCCTTGGCTACGTCTTTTGGCCCGATTTCGATTCGGACCGGCACGCCCCGCATCTCGTGTTCGTTGTACTTCCAGCCCGCGGTCTGGGTGGTTCGGTCATCGAGCTGAACCCGGTAGTCGGCCAGTTGCGCCTTGGTCTCGCGGCACCTGGCCAGCACCGCATCGTCATTCTTGCCGAACAGGATAGGTACGATGACCGCCTGGTGAGGCGCGACCCGGGGCGGCATGAACAGACCCTTGTCGTCGCCATGGGTCATGATGAGCCCACCGATGAGCCGGGTTGAGACGCCCCAGGACGTGCCCCACGGGTGCTTCTCTGTGTTATCCTCGTCCAGGTACTTGATGTCGAACGCCTCGGAGAAGTGCTGGCCCAAGAGGTGCGATGTGCCGGCCTGCAGGGCCTGGCCGTCGGGCATCAGGGCTTCAATGGAGTAAGTGTCGACTGCGCCCGGGAACTTCTCGGACTCAGGCTTGGCCCCAGCGAGCACCGGCACGGCCAGGTCGTTCTCCACGAAGTCGACGTAGAGGTCGAGTATCTTGAGCGTCTCTACCTGGGCCTCGTCGCGCGTCCGGTGCAGCGTGTGGCCTTCCTGCCACAGGAATTCGAGGGTACGCAGGAACAAGCGGGTTGCCTTCTCCCAGCGGAAGATGTTGCACCACTGGTTGATGAGCACGGGCAGGTCTCGGTAGCTCTTCACCCACTTTGCGTACATCGTATTGATAATCGCCTCGCTCGTAGGCCGGAGTGCCAGCCGTTCGGTCAGCTTCTCATCGCCACCGTGCGTGACCCATGCGACCTGCGGTGAAAAACCCTTAACGTGCTCGGCTTCCTTGGTCAGGAAGCTCTCCGGGATGAGCGTCGGGAAGTAGGCGTTGACGTGGCCTGTTTCCTTGATGCGCCGGTCGAGGCGTGCCTGCATGTTCTCCCAGAGCGCGTAGCCGTACGGCCGGATGACCATGCAGCCGCGCACCGGCGCGTAATCGGCCAGTTCGGCCTTCAGCACAACCGCGGTGTACCACTCGGAGAAGTTCTCCGACTTGTGGGGAATCTCTTTGACGACGCCGTCTTCTTTCATGGTGGGCAATACTAGCGGCGAGCGAAACAGAGTCAAGGAAGCCAAGGAGTCCCTGAATCCGAGATAGATGGCCACGAAGACACGAAAACGGAGTGAAACGGACTCGTGGCGTCCCGCACCCGTTCGCTTCGTGTGCTTCGTGCTTTCGTGGCTCCAATGTCGGATTCAGGGGCGGAGATGTCCCTTGACAAGCCGCGGTTCGTCTCCATAATGATAACCAGCTATGAAGAGCGAGAGTTTCTATCTATCCAAGCTGGAGTGGCTGAGCCCGATTCTCGTGCGCGGGCTGAGGCTGCTGACCTCGGTCGAGGCCCTGGGCCAGGATTACTCGTTCTCCCAGGCGATGATCCTCCAGACCCTCTTGATGCACCGCGAATTCAGGATGAACGACCTTGCCCGTTTCCTCGGTCTTACCAAGGCGAACGCGTCGGGCCTGGTCGACCGGCTGGCGAAGAAGGGGCTGATCGCCCGCCGACAGGGGAAGGACGACCGCCGGGTCGTGATTGTCTATCTGACGCCGAAAGGCCAGAAGGCCGCCCGCGGACTGGCCAGGGTACATCGTCAGGGACTGGCCAAGATGATGCAGCGGATTCGGCAGTCCGACCTGAAGGTCTTCATCCAGACCCTCGAGCAGATGGCGATGGGTCTTTCCGAAACTCAGCGGGACATCAGGCCCGGCTAGCGGCAGGCGGCTGCGCCCTTTCACCGGGACGGGCCGGCTGCTGTTGACCGGATATCGTCAATACTGTAGACTATATACATCACTGATAGTATCGCAGGCGTACGGCTTCCGAGCCGACCCACGGTCGCGGTCACGGGCGCAACCGGCCACGTAGGCAACGTGCTGGTTCGCGAACTGGTGCGGCGCCGTCAACTCGTCCGGGCGGTCGTTCAGCCGGGTGAGACGACCGAGGCCATCGCCGGGCTCGAAGTCGAGACGGTCCGCGCCGACGTGCGGGACCACGCTTCCCTGGTTCGGGCGTTTGCCGGCGCCGACCTTGTCTACCACCTCGCCGGGGTCATCACCATCTCCGGCGGCCAGGCGCGGCTGCTGGAGGACGTCAACGTGCGCGGAGCGAGCAACGTGGCGCGGGCGTGCCGCGATGCGGACGTGCGCCGGCTCGTCTACACCAGTTCGGTTCATGCCCTCGAAGTACCGCCGCCGGGCGTAGCGCTCTGTGAAACGACTGAGTTCCGCCCCGACGTGCTGGACGGTGACTACGCGCGCTCCAAGGCGCGCGCCAGCATCGAAATCCGGAGAAGCGTGGAACAGGGACTGGATGCCGTAATGGTGTTCCCTTCCGGTATCATCGGGCCGTACGACTTCCGGCTCTCGGAGATGGGGCACCTGTTTGCGGACTTCGCCCGCGGCCGACTCGCGGCCTACGTGGACGGAGCGTATGACTTCGTTGACGTAAGGGACGTTGTGGATGGTCTGATAATGGCCGCCGAGAAAGGACGGCGCGGTGAAGGCTACATTCTTTCCGGTGAGAGAGTCTCGGTCGCCGGCCTGCTTGCCTTGTTGGAAGAAGTCACGGGGGTGCATTCCGGAGCGCGTCGACTCCCGATGTCGCTCGCCCGTCTGGCAGCAGTGTTCGCGCCACTCTACTATCGGCTGCGGCGGGCCAAGCCGAGGTTCACCAGCTACTCGCTCCGGGTGCTGGCCTCGAACTGCCTCATGAGCAGCGCCAAGGCTGTGCGCGAACTGGGCTATGCACCGCGGCCCCTGCGGGAGACCGTCAGGGACACGATTGAGTGGTTCGTCACAACCGGAAGGTTACAGCTCAAACTGCCGGGTTTCGGCGCGTTGGCTGTGCCGTGAGCATAGTTCGGTAGCTCATTCCCACCCGGCATGCGTAGGCCGCCACGCTGGCGCGGCCCTCCGGAGCCGGCTTCGGACCGAGTCACCCCGCTCGGCCGACAAACCACCCGCAGCCGAAATCGAGAATCTGTCTCCTCGACCCTGACTCCGGTTTCCTGGTTCCAAGTCCAGAGTCCCTGAACGGCATTCGAAACTCGCCACACGTCGTTCGTACTTGTTCATCGCCCCTCTGCTATCCGTCTTCGGCCTTCAGTCCTCCGCCCTCAGTCCTGAATCCTCTACCTCGGCCTCAGCCTCAACCTCGCGGCGTAGCCGCGTCGGCTGTCCCGAAGCTTCCCGAAATGGGGTGCCTGTCCCGTTTCCTACTTGATCAGCAGAACTTTGCGAGGCGGGGCTGTGGGCGTAATTCTCAAGAAGTAGATGCCGGGTTTCGTTGGCAGAACGCGCCTGCCCATCGCGTCGAAGACAGTCGCGCCCTGCGGCAGGCTCCTGACCACCGTCGCGGCCAACTCGCCGCTCTTGGCCCTCGGCTTGGGGCTTTCTTCAGCCACGCCGACATTGCCCAGCGAGTCGGTCTTGATGAGGTAGACGTCGTCACCCCCTGCTCCGAACGAACTGGTATGGCCTGCGATGATGTAACCGCCGTCAGTAGTCTGCTGGACGGATCGGGTCTTCTCATTTCCTGCCCCACCATAGGTTCTGGTCCAGAGCGAGACGCCTTGAGCATCGGTCTTGATGAGATAGACGTCGTCAGACGCTTCGCCCCCGACGATGTAGCCACCATCAGTGGTCTGTTGGACGCAGTAGCCGAACCCCCCGCCGTAGGCTCTGGTCCAGAGTGTGTCACCGTAGGCGTTGGTCCTGATGAGGAAGACGCCCCGGCCACCAAAGGAAGCAGTGTAGCCTGACATGATGTAGCCTCCGTCAGTTGTCTGTTGAGCAGAGCAGCCCCAATCGTCGCTTGCCCCGCCATAGGTTCTTGTCCAGAGCGTTTCACCCGAGGCGTCGGTCTTGACAACGTAGACGTCGCAATACCCCGCACCGAAGGACGTGGTTGTGCCCGCGATGATATAGCCTCCATCGGTGGTCTGTCGGACGGAGCTGGCTTCGTCATAGTCCCTCCCACCATAGGTTCTAGTCCAGAGTGTGTCGCCTTGAGCGTTGGTCTTTATGAGGTAGAAGTCCGCGAATGAGCGGGTGCCGCCAGCGATGACGTAGCCGTTGTCAGTGGTCTGCCTGACTGAGTTACCCCAGTCATAATCTGTGCGGTCGTAGATTCGCGTCCAGAGTGTATCGCCCGAGGCATTGGTCTTGACGAGATAGACGTCCTGAAACCCGCTACCGGATTGAGAGACATATCCGGTGATGACGTACCCGCCGTCGCTGGTCTGCTGACCTGACAGACCCGCACAGCGTCCCGGGCCAGCGTACATCCTGGACCAGAGTATCTCACCGTGAGCATTGGTCTTGATCAGATAGAAGTTGCCGGCACCGAAAGACCAGGTTTCACCTGCAACCATGTAGCCACCGTCGCTAGTCTGCTGCACCGAGCTGCCGTATTCATCGCCCGACCAGCCATAGGTTCTCCACCAGCTCGTCTGGGCAAGGGCCGGGGCAGCAAAGATAAGAATGGTCACAGCCAACTGCGCGGCCCATAGTCTTCCATGTCTCAAGGTCTTATCCTCCTTCGCGATTCGCAGACATTCTCCGGATTCCCGGCTGTTCACTTCCGTCCTCCTTCCACAATCCTGATCTCTTCTTCGGTCAATCCATACAACTCGTACACCAGCGCGTCGATCTGGTTGTCGGTCGCTGCAATGGTGCGCTTGAGGGAAAAGAGGGGGAAAAGAGGGACAGCCACCATATTTCGAGCCTCGTCTGGCTGACGGTAGAGACTCAGTTTCCACTTGTCAAGGATAGGTCACATTCGGTTGGAGTCAAGCCGACGCAGGGACGTCGAGGGCAAGGTCCAATCCACGTCCTTCGTCCTTTGTCCATGGTACTCGGTCTTCGGTCGAGGTATTCAGCCGTTGTCCGGACTCAGTGCGGGATAGACTGAACCATTGAATGACCGGTACTTCTTCCGGTACAATGCGCCGCGCAATGAAGCGAACAATGACGGGTCCGATTTCAGGTACAATGCTGCGAGCATTTCGTCGTACAATGCCGCGTACAATGGCTCACACAGTTTGAGATTCAGCGCACGATTCAATTGGCGACGCATTTGCCTGCGCAGTTTGAGACACAGTTGACGATACGTTGGCCGGTACTTTCTTGCGAACAATGTGAGGTACATTGACGGACCGAATCAAAGGCAGAGGTTGAGGTTGAGGCAAGGGGAGAGGTCAAGGTCGAGGCTGAGGTTGAGGCCGCAATGCGCCCACATCGCACGCTCATTGTTGGTATCGGCTGGCTACTGCGGAAAACGGAGGCAATCCCAGGGAGGGGACACGTCCACGGAGCGTCGCGAGGAACGCGACGCGGATGTGTCCCCAGCGAGAGGACGCGCGGTACAGTCCCAGTTTTCCGGGTCCATCCGTGGTTCACTTCGGGAGTCTGCGTCATCTGCGAAATCTGCGGATGGTTCTGAGAGGCCCTTCGATTCGCTCCGCTCGTGTGGCTTCGCCACCGTAGGAACGAGCAGGGCGACGCCGGGCGTCGTCTGCGCAGTCTGCGGATGGGCTTGGGACACGACCCGAAACGAGGATATTTCGGGCAGGCCATCGGGTCGGCCGAGTTCGGCTCAGGCGCACCTGTTTCGTGCTTGACCTGACGCCATCCGTGGCCGGGTGGCGTCAGTTGGAAGGACACTGGGGGATAGGGATTTGAACCCCAACTAGCTGGTCCAGAGCCAGCCGTCCTGCCAGTTAGACGATCCCCCAAATCGATGCCGAGTGTCGATTACCGGGTGCCGAATCAGAGGGCGGACAGACGACGAACGGGAATCGGCCTCGCGGTGCAAAGGATAGGCCAGGCGCGGCCAAAGTCAAGGTAGGCAGGAGCCCCAGACTGGCCGAACCGGATTCACCACAAAGGCACAAAGACACGAAGGCTGGGAGCAGACGAAGTCAGGAGCCAGAGATCACATTCCTGAACGCAGACGTGCGGACCCCGAGGACCGGTGTGAGGCCCCGAGCTAGCGTTTGAGCACGAGCTTGAACGGCGGTCCCGAGGTCCCGGCTATCTGCAGGATGTAGACACCTTCAGGGACTCGGACGCCGGACAGGTCCCGGCCCGCCCAGACGAGGCTGCCACCGTCCGGCACTTCGGCTTTCCAGACCAACAAGCCCGCGGCTGAGTAGACGCAGGCAACCTTGCGGGCCGGGAGGTCGGACAGAAGGACCTCGCGCGAGAACGGGTTAGGGGAGGCCAGGGGAGTCGAGAGTCGGGAAGAGGGAGCGGGGTGCTCAGAGACCGCGCCCGACTCGGGGTGCACGATGATGTCACAGATGATGGTATCGCCTGACTCGCGGATGTTCCTGATACAGACACCGGTCGAGCGGTTGCTGCGGTCGCGGCTTGACGGTTTGCTGGCCGAGTCAAAGACAACTCGGTTCCAGATGCCCGGTAGCACGTCCGAGGTGTCGCCCAGTTCCTCGTGGTAGACGTGCGGGTCGGGGCGGACGCCGTTGCCGTGGTCCAGGTGGAAGGTTGAGTCTTCCTCCATGTCGACGCGGTCGTACCAGCGCGTAAACGACGGGTCGATATGCCAGATGGCAAGGCCGGCGCCCGGCAGGGGCGAGTCAAAGCCCTTCTTCTGGCGGTTCTCGAGATAGAAACAGGTGTCACTGTTCGTGCCGTTGCGCCACACTTTGTAGATGACCGGGGAGGTTTCGACCGGCGGGATGCGGACGTCATACAGGTTGGTCGTAACCACGGTGGGCGTGACGAAGCCGGCTTCAACCTTGGACCATGCTTCCATGTGTGAAGGACTCCACGGCGTGTTGCCGCCCGCGCCCCACGCGCCGTAACCCATCAGGCCCCAATAGCCGATTCCCCACTGGGTCCGGCCGCTCTGGTACAGGTCAGGCAGTCCGACCAGATGGCCGAGTTCATGGCACATGACCGCGATGCAGCACAACGTCGTGTCCCGGGTTTCGGTGACCATTGCGAACTCCGGCACGTTGGTGACTCCGTCAATAACGACGCCGTCGTTGGTCAGATAGTTGAAGTACGGAATGGCATGGGACCAGAGGCAGTTGACATTGCCGTTGTCGGCCCCATCGGCGCCGGCGTGGACCATGAACATGGCATCGATGTGGTTGTCGTGGTTCAGGTCGAACTGGCTGAAGTCGATCAGGGCGTCAACCTGAGCCAGATTCTCTTCTGCGAGCCGGCCGCCGGTCGAGAGGAGGTAGTTGCCGTCGTAGTAGCGCGAGTAGTTGTAGCTGGACGTGAACCAGCGGTCGCCGGCAATGCCCCCAAGGACGTGGTAGTCACCGTACGAGCACTCGATGAAATAGTCGTTCAGGCTGCCCGCGCGGTACGGCAGACCGTTGTAGACGCCGGTCGAGTAGAGCATTGAGTCGAACCGGGCCGGCGGCCGTGCGACGGTATCGGCCAGGTTGTCAGGGAACTGCATGAGGATGGTGACGGTCTCAAGCTGGCTGTAGCCCTTGAGTTTGTTGGGGCCGGGGACCTCGACGCCGGGCGGATAGACCGGCAGGGGACTGCCCGTGCCCTCCGGCATTCCGGGACGCGGCGGCATCGCCAGGGCAGCTACCGAAACGGCCAACAGCAGAGTGGTGATTCGCATCGATACTCCTTACGGGTTTCGGCACAAAGATACCCGAAAGCCCGGCCGCGGTCAACCTGCCGGCGGTATCCTCCGGGTGACGACTTCTGACATCTGACCTCGTTCCTGCTGCCGCTCCGCTTCCTTGACTTGCGTCGAGCTTCTCCTATAATCGGCAACCAAGCCCCTGTAGCTCAGGTGGATAGAGCGACGGTTTCCTAAACCGTAGGTCAGGCGTTCGAATCGCCTCAGGGGTAGAACTAAAAGGACATCATGCGCTTCAAAGGCAAGCATTACGTCAGCAAGCGGGACCTGAAGGAAGACCGGTTCCAGAAGCTGGTCGAACGGTCGATGGAGTTCTACTACCACGACCGGCAGAAGGTCTGGATAGGGGCCGCAGCCGTGGTCGCGGTCATTGTCATCGCCATTCTGCTGCTGCAGAACCGAAGCTCCGGGCCGAATCCCCAGACCGAGATGGCGTTCACCCGGGCTATCGGCATCTACTCCACCGGCAACTTCGGACAGGCAGAGACCGCCTTCAGAGACGTAGCCGGCCGCGGCGGCTTCCTGGCAGCCAAGGCGCATTTCTACCTTGCCAACGTCTACTACAACACCGGCCGCGTGGCCGATGCGAAGCGCGAGTTCGGGGTTTTCCTCAGCCGCGTGAAGAACGACCCGCTTCTCAGCCCGGGCGCCCAGTTCGGCATCGGTAACTGCGAAGAGCAGATGGGCGACAACCTCGCCGCGGCCAGGTCCTACGAAGCAGTCCGGCGACGCTGGCCCAAGTCGCCGCTCGTGTACGACGCGATGATGGCCGCGGGCAGAGCCTACCGCAACGCGCAGGACTTCGCCAAGGCCGAGGCTGTCTACAGGGAGCTGCTCAAAACCAAGCCGGAAGGGGAGAAGGGCGAGGACGTGAAAATCGAACTCGCCCGGGTCCAGGCTCTGCAGAACAAGTTCCAGTAACTCATTCGCCGCCCGACGGGAACCGTCACCCGGCCCTGCGGGCGGTCTGCTTACGGGCTGCGCCTATCGCTTCTGCTGCTCGGGCGCGGTCCAGGCCACGTGGCCGGTCGTGTCTCTGAGCCTTATCGCCGGCATACCGGTTGAGTCTTCAACGGTCAGCAGGATGCGCAGGTGACCGGCGGTGTCGGCAAAGGCCAGACTCGGCCCCTTCCCTCCAACTCCCATGCTCGTTCCGGGCTTGCCGTTGTCGCGTGCGAACAGGAGGATCGGCCCGAACTCATTGAGCCCGACCACCGCGCGGAACTCACCTTTCTCGCCAAGAAACCGCAGCACCGGACCGCCCCGCTCCATCGCCAGGACCGCGCGGGTCGCGCCGGACGTGTCCACCAGCCGGAAGGCCGTAGCGGTCAGGACGCCCGGCTCGGGTGTGTCTTCGGCGACGGCGCGGTTCGTGGCCGTAAGACCTATGCAGCCCGCCAGTAGAACAACGGCGGCCACGAGCACCGTCGTACCGGTGCGCCGGATACGGCGGTTCTCTTGCTCCAGCTTCTCGATTCTCTGTTCTGAGGTCATCACAAGCTCCTTCTCCCGCTTCGTTGCGGGGTTGCCTGGACATCTTGTCATGTTACCCGTTCTGTCAAGGCCGCGTCCCTCGCTGACATGGCCTGGTTTTCGGCCCCGGTTCCCGTTGCGTCCACGGGAAATCGCGTCAGCCGCACACCGAGGGTTCTCAGCCATCACCCGTCAGCGTTCGGAGCCGGTGCCGGCCGGGGTCGAGCGTTGCTCGAGCACCTGAACCAGACGCCGGGTTTCCTCCGGCGGCATACCCGACTCGACGCACCGCGCGGTCAGTCCTTCGGCCCCGAGGGTCGCAAGGCAGGACGCGAGACCCCTGAGACAATCGCCCGGGCCTTCGGCCACGGCCATCTCTCTGAACATTCTCAGCGCCTGAACCAGGGGATTCACGGCTTCGCCGTGGCGGCCCATCTTCTCCAGCGCGAGCCCGATGCCGCAAAGGTCCTGCGCCACGCCAATCCTGTTCCCGATCTGACGGTCGATGGCCAGGGCCTCCTCGAAGAACTGCAGGGTCTTGTCGTAGTCGCCCTTGCTCTGCCAGATGAGCCCGATGTTGCCCAGACGCTTGGCGATTCCCGCGGGCCGGTCGATCTGACGGTCGATGGCCAGCGCCTGCTCCTGGTAAGTCAGAGCCCGATCCAGTTCGCCCTTCTGCATCAGGACGAACCCGATGTTCCCGAGTGCCCTCGCCTGTTCGTGTCTGGCATCCAGCTCCTCGAACGCCGAGAGCGCCTGCTGGAAGCTCGACAACGCCCGGTCCCATTCCCTGTTCGCCAGCGATATAACGCCGATGTTGCCGACTGCCACGGCCTCGCCCCGCTTGTCTTTGAACAGCCGCGCGAGGCGACCCGACTCATCGTAAGCCGCGAGCGCCTCCTCGTGCCGGCCCGTAGTGTAATGGCAGATACCGATCAGGTTGAACAGCGCCACCAGCTCGGCACCGTTGGCAGCCGGCAGCGCCGACTCGAAGTAGGCGATGGCCGCGTCCCACTTCTGCTGTCCGATCGAGGCCATTCCCTTCTGAAACGGCTCGCGAACCGAAGTGCGTGCGGCAGCCAGTTCAGCAAGGTACGGGGTCACGCCCATCCTTCGGGCGATGGCGTCGATCTGCTGCTTGAGAGCCTGTACCTGTTGTCTGCTCGCGCTCCGCCGGTAGAGCACGATTGCGACGACCACGCCGGCCGCGCCGACGACTGCGGTAGCGACGATTCCCCAGAACAGGGCGGGGTCAACGCCGGCGGCAGGTTTCATCGCCGGAGGTGGTGCGGGCAACGCGCGGGCGCGGTTGTGCGCCGAAGCGGCCGTTCAGAAAGGAGTCCGTTCATCTCGGTTCGCCACGGCCATCAGCTATACGCCTCGATCCGTCGCCAATCGCGAACGCGGAGGGCGTTCCGCTCCGTCTCATGGCTGCCGACCTCGAGCAGTCGAACCGACTTGTTGCAGGAACGAAGCGAAGTTCCAATAGTCGGAGATCCGACTGATCTTGCCATCGTGCAGTTTCATGACGGATGCTCCCCGCACCGAGAAATGTCTCCCGGCGGCAAGGGGGAAACCCGGATAGTCGCTTGAGTAGCTCCCGCTCATGACCCACTCGGTTGCCGCCCACTCGCCGCAGCAGAACAGCGTCACCAACTCGATCTTCATGTCGGGTATGGCAGTGAACGCCCCGGCGATGAGGGCCTTCATTTCCTCCTTGCCGCGGGTGGCCTTCCCCACCGCGATATCCTCCTTGAAGCAGTCATCGGTGTAGAAGGCGGCGATGCTCTTCACATCGTGCGCGTTCCAAGCCGCGTTTTCGCCTCTCAGCATATCCTCAATACGGTCTGGCATGTGATACCTCCGCTATGTCCTCCAGGCTCCCTGGTTCCAGTCATACGGCGATGCGGCATCCGGCTCTGCTGCGTGCTTACTCCTCACCGCTCTTCGAGCAAACACGACCATCCGTATGCGCCGCGCCTTGCCTGCCAATCTGCAATCCACAATCTGGGATGCCGCGGCGCCGCCGGCCGTCGCCTGTCGCGGACATACTAAGGTTCGCGTCTAGGGGTGTCAACACCGGAAGAGAGAGTAAAGGACCAAGTGCTCAAGTAGTCCAGTGGCCGGAAGCGGTCAGCCGCCGCCAAATCTGCAATCCGGCGCTCAGCCGCCCCTTCGACAGGCTCAGGGCAGGCTCTGAGCGAAGCGAGAGGGTCTCTACCTCAACCTCGGCCTCAACCTCGCGGCGTAGCCGAAACCAATCTGCAATCAGCAATCTGCAATGCCTTCGGATGGGCGGGGATGTCAAATGGAAGCGGATAGGGATCGAGGGATCAAGTGGTTCAGTGGTCGAGTGGCAGTCAGCCGAGTCTGGGCCTGAGCTTGCGCTTGGGCTGGCTGTGGGCTTGAGGCTTGTGGCGTGGGGCTGCGGCGCAGCCAGCCCGTGCTCACGGCTAATGGCTTGAGCCGAACTCGGCGCGGAGCGCCGAGTACATGACGAGGTCTTCGTAGACGTTGCGACTGTACACATACTGACGCAGCAGCCCCTCGCGGATCATGCCTAGCTTCTGCATCACGCGCCCGGAAGCGGGATTGCGCGGGAAGTGCGTCGCCTGAATTCGGTTCAGGCCCAAAGCGTCGAAGCCGAATAGCATCAGAGCACGACAGGCCTCGGTGCAGTAGCCATGGCCCCAATGCTCCTTCGCTATCATGTACGAGAGCTCAGCGCGACCGTGCTTCGTGTTCATGTCCAAACCGACGGTGCCGACCACCTTGCCGTCCGGCTTCAGGGTGACGGCGAGGCGCACCGCCGAGCCAGCGCGGAATTGCTCAGCGTGTCCGGCAATCCACTGTTCGGCTGCACCGTCGGGATAGGGATGCGGCATGGTTAACGTCATCGACGCCACCGCCCAGTCGCCGCACATCTCCTGCACGCGCGCGGCGTCGGCCGGCGTGTACGGCCTCAGCACCAGCCGTTCGGTCTCGATGGTCGGCAGCTCAGAACTGGGCACGGCCCATTATCCGCCCGCGGGCGGGGATGTCAAATCGGCGGGGGAGAGCTAATCTGCAATCTACAATCTGCAATCTGAAATGCCCTGTGGGTGTCCCGAAGCTTCCCGAAACAGGGTGTCCCTGGTTCCTTCGGTCTAGGCCTACGGGCGCGGGGCGCTACCAGTCAAAGCCGATGCCCTGCTTCAGTTCGTCCGCTAGGCCAATGATGTTGTTGGCAGCAAGCCCCAATACCCATTCGCTCCTGTTGGTAGAGAAATATGGGCGGTCGCGGGTTACGTCGAGCCGCACGTAGTCCTTATATCCGACCCCGATGCCCCAACGCCAACCCTGCCACATGGCGTAGTCCCGCGTCCAGAGATAGCTGATGCGCCCGGAAACCAGTTGCAGCACGGTTACCTCGGCCGCGGCGGTCTTCCAGAGTCTCCCGCCGGCATCGGCGAAGGCCGTCGATTCCTCGGTGAGTATCAGCGACGCCTCTCCCAGCAGCCGCGCCCGCACGAGCGGAATGTCCACCGGTGTGCCGCAGAGACCGAGCCGCGCGGTCGTCGGCAGCTTGTCAACCTCGGTCAGCCAGCTGTAGCGTACCCAGCCGAGATTGGACAACCCCAGCCCGACCGCAAGCTGCTTCAGCGGCCGGTACAGCACGCCTGCGTCGGCGGCGTGCCCGACGGATGTCAGGGCTTCGTGGTTTCTGCCGAAGCCAATCGAGTCGAGGACCCAGCCCGGAACGTGAAGAGCGTGGTAGTACTTCAGCGCGAGTCCGACGCCCAGATGCCTGCCGATGCCGACCCCGCCATGCACTCCCGTCGCGGCGTCCCAGGGCCGGTAGGTGCCGATCAACCGCCCCATCTCGTTGATGGCCTCCATCGGAGTGTCTTGAGAGTAGCGGAAGTCGATACCGGCATTGACGTCAATGTCAGCGCCGGCCACGCGGCTGAAGGTCCAGTCGCCGCCTAGGTAGCGCAGGTCCCGCAAGTCTAGCCAGCGCCGGGCGGAAGCGGCGAAAGACGCGCCCGGCTGCAGGCCAAGCCCGCCGGGATTCCAGAACTCGGCATCCGGCTCGTCGGCGAGCGCGGTCATCGCGCCGCCCAGCGCCACCGAGCGCGCGGTCGGCCAGAGCATCAGTGTTGCGCCGCCGTAGTCGGCCAGGGCTGACGAAGAACACAGCAGACAGAGAAACGCCCCGAGGGTTGTTTTCATTGTGATACCTCCAGAATACTCAGGTTCCGGTTCAGCGGTGGGATTTCGGGGAGACGATACCCGATCCCACTGTCGTCAACACCAAGGCGCGCCTTGCTGCGAGTCTCCGGTAGAGGAAGGCCAGACTCATGCTCCAACATGGATGGAATTCTAGGGTTGGCGGGAATGGGAGTCAAGCGGACTGCGGCTCTTCGGCGGGCGGAATTGGGGTGGGGTGAACTGCCAATCTGCAATCTCAAATGCCCCGAGGGGCGTGTCACATCGGCGGGCGGAGTCAGCGTTGAGTGCCGGATACGCCGATGGTTATCTCGGAGTAGATCTCCTCGTGACCCTCAGCCCAGGCGCGAACTCGGTACATCCCTGCGGGGATCTTGTCAGGGTAGTTCGAGATGGGGAAACTCGGGAAAAGAGGGACACTTCCCACATTTCTGGCGGATGTCAAGAACGGGTTTGACTCACGCGCCTTCGTGAGCGGGACTCTACCTTCGGGCACGCGCCAGTCAAGTTGACGCGGACACGTCGACGACAGGTCTCGGCCATGTCCTTCGTCCTTTGTCCATGGTCCTCGGTCTTCGGTCGAAGTCGATATCCGTTGTCCGGGCGGGAGTCACTACGGGTGAAGCTGCAGAAGAGACCGCGGGTGAGACCACGGGTATGACAGCGGGGGTGACTGCGGGTGCTACGACGGGAGTCTTCACGGGAGAGGCTGCGGAGGTCACTACGGGTATCACGGCGGGTGTCACTACCGGAGTGACAACCGGTGAGGCTGCGGGTGCGACGGCGGGGGTCTCTGCGGGTGCCAGAGCGGAGGTGACAGCGGACATCACGGCGGGGGTCTTTGCGGGTGTGACTGCGGATGAGACTGCGGGCATGACGGCGGACGTGACAACGGGTGCCACAGCGGGAGTGGCA
>DDXO01000014.1:24647-24866 GCA_002347155.1 Caldifarciminota bacterium UBA2258 | reverse complement strand
GGTGTTCGACAACGTCGCGTACGGCCCGCGTGTCCACGGCACCAACAATGGCTCCGAACTCCAGGCTATCGTGGAACGCTGCCTCCGCTCGGTGCACATGTGGGACGAGGTCAAGGACAAACTGAATGAGAGCGCGCTCCGCCTTACCGACGAACAGCGCCAGCGCCTCTGCATCGCGCGGATGCTCGCGGTGGAGCCGGAAGTGCTCCTGATGGACGA
>DDXO01000014.1:0-24601 GCA_002347155.1 Caldifarciminota bacterium UBA2258 | reverse complement strand
ACAACATGCAGCAGGCGGCCCGCGTCTCCGACCACACCGGCTTCATGCTGCTCGGTGTTCTCCGGGAATTCGGCACGACCAAGCAGATCTTCACCAACCCCAAACAAACCGACACCGAAAACTACATCTCCGGCCGGTTCGGCTAGCCTCCTTACCATCGCTTCGCTCTCCTACTCCTCCGTGAGGAGCGGATCGAAGTTAGGAGACTAGCCTGCTTCGCGCTGACACTCGGAAACCGGAACCTCGCGCCGAAGGCGCAATTGGGTCTCTCGATGTACCTCTCGTCGTTCCTCACAAAGCACCGGCCAGCGTATCGTCAACTGTGTCTCGAACTGCGTCGCCGACTGTGTCGTCAACTGAATCCCGCGCTGAATCTCAACCTTGACCTAAGCCCCGGCAATTCATTGCGCGCGGCGTTTGGTCTCGCGAAGTACCATTCGTCGTTCATCAGGAAGCACCCGCAGATGCGTCGCGAGCTGTATGGCGAGCTGCGTCGGCAGGTGTGTCATAAGCTGTGTCCTGAGCTGAACCTCAGCCTGAACTTCGGCCTCAACCTCAACCTTAACCTCAACCTGAATTCTCGGTCGTACCCGTCGCTGTTCCGGCAGATGTTAGCGGCGTTGTTCGGCTCGATGCTTGAGTCGAAGTACGCGCAGTTGTTAGCCTTGTCGCACCTCGCGCTGCGTCGGCAGAAGCTACCCCCCAGGCGGCCCCTGGGCCGTGGAGTGGACGGCAGAATTGTGGTTAGAGACGGCCTAACCACTACATATAGACGACGTCCGGTAAGTCTCTTGTGCCCGTTGGCAAGTCGGGGGGGGCGGGCTCTCGCCCGCCCCCGACCTGTATGCTGTATACTGCCTACTGCCTACTTCTCATCGCGCGCTAGCGCGCGACCACCGCCTTCTTCATCGACCGGAATCCCGGCGTGTCGAGGCGGCAGAACCGGGCCGAGATTCGCGTGCACTATCCTATCTAAAGTGTCCCTGTTTATACTATGTTACAGGGAGGACAAAAAATTGGGAAATATGGGAAGTGTCCCCGTTTCCCTACCGTAAGCGCGGCGCGCAGCCACCGTCACCCATGTCCTATAGCACTCGTCTCCTTCGTCATAGTACTCCTGCATGGCTACGGCATGTGAACCGCTAATGCTCGTAAGATAAACGTTGCAGGTGGCGTTGCCGCTAGGAAAGAACACGTCGGCCCGTGTGGATGGCAGCCATGTCTGATAGGAGAGACCGGCGGCCGAGCCCAGCGCGGCCAACAGAAGCGCGCTCAATACGCGGAGTGCTGACTTCGAGAACTGCATATCTACCTCCTGAATACCCTGCTAGGTAATGACTCTCTGTGTCGGCTCCGTAGAATCCCTTGGGCAGCAACGGGATCTCGGTTCCGGCTTATAGGTCTTGGCGGACTGCGGGCACTGCCGATTCTTCTGCTGATGCCAAAGAAGGCAAGACTATCAGGTCATAGCCGCCTCCGTGTTTACATCCTCACGACATCACCGCGCGACTATCAACCTCCGGACAGGCAGGCCTGATCCACGCAGAAGGAAGTACACGCCGGGAGCTAGGCAGAGCCCACTCGCACGGCGATTCCCGCTGCGCATCACGCACCGCCCGGTGGCGTCATATAGCGATCCGGACGCTCGCAAAGCATCGTCCATGGTGTTGACCAATGTCGAAAGCGAGGCGTAGTGGGGACGGGCCTGCCCCGGGCTCTCGTCGCCGGAGCCGGCGGGGCTCGTCCGTATGACGGAGACGCTTGAGCCGACCCAGTTCGCAACGTACAGCCGTTCCTGGGGCGGGCTGTATGCCATCTTCCACGCATTGGGCCCGACCCCGATACTCGTCAGTACTTCGTCGGTCGCGCCATCTATCACGGTCACGGTTCCCTGTCCCGAGCAGTACAAGCGGTTGTCGCCCGAGTCATAGAACAGATCACTGGACCCCGCTGCCACTGCTGTGATGATCGTGTCGGCAGCGCAATCGATGATCGTGACGCTGTTCCCGCCAGCCCAGTAGAGCTTATCGTTGGCCGAATTCCAGGAGATCACGTTCGCTTGTGTCGTCATCTTGAGTGACGGCGGGACCAGCGTGTCACTGTTCGCGTCAATCGCTTTCAGAGTCTCCGTACTCGCGAAGTAGACCTTGCCGTTAGCCGGATGCCCGACGTAGGCTTCGCGGCGTGAACCTCCCGGGCAGTCCAGAATGGCCGATAGGCTCTCCGTAGCGCAGTCAATCACCGCAAGATGGTAGGTCCACGGGACGGACAAATTGTAGTAGAGCTTGTCAAACATGGGCATGTAAGCGAGAACTGACCCGCCCGATGGCATGGGAATGAGCCTAGCTACGGTGTCCGGTCCGGCGTCAATCACGGTCACGTGCTCAACCGGATGCCCGCAGTACACGCGGTTCCTTTCGAGATTGCAGCAGACGTCGAGCGGTTCATCGGCGGTCAGGATAGTCCTGAGCACCGTATCTGCGCCCGCATCGATTACGCTGATTCTGCCGACCGAGCCCGACCCGGTGTTTGCGCAGTATATCTTGTTGCCAAGCGGGTTGTAGCACACTGATTGCGGAGCCCCCGCGACCAAGACACTGGCCCGCACTTCGTTGGTGCCGCAGTCTATCACGGCCACGCAGCCCAACTGGTCCCAGTTGGTGACGTAGACCTTGTCCCCGACCGAGTCGTAGCACATGTCTCTGGGCCAGAAACCCGTATAGATGGCCCCGACGGGAGTGACTGAAGTGCCGTGCGTCACGGACACATTGAGACCATCCCGGGCAGCGCAGTAGACGCGGTTGCGGGTATCGTCGAGCGTCAGCCACGACGCCATGCGCCCGGCCGCAAGATGGGCCACCTCGGAATCGGCCTGACCGTCGATGACCGAGAGTATATAGCCCTCTCCGCAGGCAACGTACACGTTGGAGTCGAGTGGGTTATATAGCATTGCGCGTGGGCCGGATCCTACCTGGACGACTGCAATCGTGCTATCGGTAGTGCCATCGAGGACGTACACATCCCTGCTTTCGCCGCCGCCTATCCCGCAGTATACCTTGTTCGCGTCCGTATTGCAGCCGATGACTCCGGGCCCGCCGGACATGGCGTGTCCCTGTCCGATCAGGGTGTCTGACTCGCCGTCGAGGATGTATACCCCACTGAAGTATCCGCAATACACCTTGTTCTCCACGGGGTTGTAGCCAAGAGCAGACGGGTACTTAGCCATCGTGAGTGTCCGCAGCAAGCTGTCTGCGCGTGTGTCAACAATGCTCAGCCTCCGACTGTAGCGCCACTTGTCAGTCAGGTAGAGTTTCTGGTTGCACGTGTTGAAGCATGCCGCCGTTACATAGTCTCGGCCCAACGCCACATTCGCGACGACGCTGTCGCGTGTGACGTCAACCGCGGCGGCAACATAGCCTGTGTCGTAGCCTATGTAGTATGCTTTGCCCCCGGCCGAATCGAACGCGGCGAACATATAGCATCCGCCGTCCATCGATACCTCCCCCACCACACTGTCTCTCGTGCAGTCAATGACCTTGATACCTGCGTCCGTGGCCGCGTACAGCTTGGCCGTACCGGGTATGGGCAGAAGAGAGTGAACCCGCTGTCTGATGCCTGCTCGGATCCGGGTCAGCTTGGCCAGAGTAGTGGCATCTACCACGAGAACCGAACCGCCCTCATCGCCAACGTAGACTCTGTCGCTCGACGGGCTATATGCGATGCTTGCCAGAAACGAGACAGAACCAAAACTGTCAGGCAGCATGATTGTCTTTTCGAGATACTGGGCCGAGAGGGGCGACGCAAGCAGCGCCCCCAGCGCCAGCACGAACGCCAGCACCTTGGCCTTCGCGGCCCGGTTGCGGGCGGCTGAGTTCCGGACTAACAGTCGGTTATCTCCGATCGACAAGCACTGCCTCCTCATGATTCCAGAACTTGCGCGAATCGGCGGCGGGGGCTTTCATGCGCGGCAGGCCTTTGGTCTGCCATCCCCTGTCGTCGCCTCCATCATAAAACGGACCATCTCGAAAGTCAACGATGGCGATTGCCCGCGCGGAAACCCGCCGTCGCCCCGCGACAGAGGCAGGACGTTCGCCCTTCCCCTGTGATATCCGTACCAGTTGACACGCTCCGCCGTCCCAAGGTGCCCCGATCTCTTCCTCCCCGCGCGTCGTTGGAGGCAGCCGCCCCGGCATGAGAGCCGCGGCGGCACGATCAATCAGAGTGCTGCTGGGGAAACAGGGCCAACTTGCGAGTTGACTCGTTCGCGCTGTCGGCACGGCGCATCCCGAGGCAGGAACGCGACGCCGGACTAGCCGCGCCTGCGGTAGTAATCCACGACCTGCGGCAGGCCCCACGGCCGCAACTGGTCCGGACTGAAGCCGAGCCGGGCCGCAACCGAACGGACCTCCTCGACACTGCCGGCTTCGATTTCAAGCAGCTCCGGTATGAAAGAGAGCCTTCCGACGTGGCGGTCGATAACGACGGAGGCGCTGTCCAGCCGGTAACTGGTCCGAAACTTATCCACATACGCGGTTTCGACCAGCCCCAGAGCACTCAATAACCGCCGGCATCCTTCGAAGTCACCGACCTCGACCTCGGTCTCCTCCCGCACCTTCGCCCCCTCTTCGCGGACCCGACCCTTGAAAGTGAGCATGGCTCTGCCGCCCTCCTGACGAAGCCGCAGCAGTTGCCCGCCCGCGCGGAGCCGGCCCTCGGGGAAATCGAAGAACACGGCAGCGAATCGCTCCTCCGGGGCCGGCTTGACCCCGAGCCCGGCCAGCGTGGACTCGACCGCCGCGCGGTCGATGTCGAGGACCTTCACCTCTACTTCGTGCATGGCACACCAGTGCTCACCCAGTCACTGCGCGAGTGTGGAGACCGGGTAGGACACTGCCAACTCCGAGTGGGCGGGCCGGTTACCATCGGAATACAATGACCGAGCGGGAGCGGACGTTCGGTATACGCGGTTGGAGTGTCAACGCGATATGGCGGCCGGGCAGGTCGAACTCACCGACCAACCCCAGTTCCTCGACCACCTTGCGGCAGAACCCAACCGCGTCCTCAGGACTCCGGGCCAGGTCAGCGCCGCCCGGGTCCACCAGGACCGGGCAGACATTATAAAGCAGCCGCAGCAGTCGCGCGGGCTCCACGTTCGGGGTCAGCGCCAGAATCGGCATCTTCGGCCGGAACCGCGATATCATGGTCGCGCTGATTCCGGTTGTGGCGTAGGACATGATGAACGGCGAATCCGCGACCTCGGCCAGCTCACAAATCGGGTAGCCCAGCACATTGATGATCCGGTCGGTCGGCTCCTTGCTGTACTTGCCGCCGAACTTCTCCAGGTAGCGCCGTCGGTCGATGGGGACGCTGGCAGCAATGACCCGGGCCATTACCTGCACCGATTCGAGCGGGAAGTCCCCGGCTGCCGTCTCGCCGGATAGCATCAGTGCGTCCGCGCCTTCCTCAATCGCCGTTGCTATGTCCTGCGGTTCGGAGCGGTGCGGCCGGGGCCGGCGCATCATCGACTCGAGCAACTGGGTTGCCACGATGACCGGTTTACCGGCGACGTTGGCTTTGTCGATGAGCGCTTTCTGCACCTTGGGTATCTCATCGTACGCGACCATGTTGCCCAGGTCGCCGCGCGCCACCATCAGCCCGAACACTGCGTCTCTACCAAGGATCTCGTCCGCGCGTTCGTAGCCCGGACGCGATTCAATCTTCGCGATTACCGGCCGGGGTCCGCGCGGGCTCTCCTTCATCATGTCACAGAGGTCATCGACGTCGCCTCCGCCCTGTACGAACGACTGCGCAACCAGGTCAACGTCGAATCCGTGGCGCAGAGCCTCCCGGTCTTCAGGAACGTCCTTGGGCCCGGCCGTGAGCCGGCCGCCGGGCGCGTCAGGCAGGTCGACCCCCTTGCCAACCGCTACCCTGCCCTTGTGCTGCGCCGCACATGTGACTGTTGCCGGCAAGGCCTTGCTCTCGACCCGCAGGAAGACGTCGCTGTCTCCGACTACGACAGTGTCGCCGCTGTTCACCTCACCGAGCAGGTTCTTGGGATACGTGACGTGGAGTCTGGCCTTGATGCCCGGCGGCATCGCCTGGCCGGGCGGCGCCGACGACAACTCGACGCGGTCACCACGGCTCAGCTCGAATTCAGCAACCGGGAGCTGCCTGCGCCCGGCGGACACGAACAGGCGGCGCACTCGGATCTTCGGACCCTCCAGGTCCATGATGATGGGAATCGGACGCCGCTTCTGCCGCTCCACCATACGGATTGCGGCAATCAGCCGGTCGACGCGCGCGAATCCGGCCCTGGTGACGTGAGAGAAGTTGATACGCGCCGCGGCCATACCGTTGTCCACCAGCGCGGCGATGTCGGTCAGAGCCCTGGGGTCGGAGTACTTGCCGTCCCGGCGGGGCGGCGTGAGCGAAATGCTCGGTCCCATCGTACAGACGATGGCCAGCGGATGGTCGCCTACCGGCCCGTTCATCTTCACGACGCAGCGGTTGTGTCCGCGTTCACACGTCCGCGGCGTTGAACTCCTCAACTTAGGCATGGCCGATTATCCTCCGTTGATTGGCAGTGTCAAAGACGGTCAACTTCGCTGCCCGGCTTTGCCGCGCCTGCGAGCAGCGCGAAACGGTGCTTGCGAGCCTGTATCAGGACTGGCGGCCGATTCGCGTGCTTACCGTCTGGCCGAGCCACGACAACTTGAGCCACTCGAGCAACATCGGCTCGAGCGTGTCCCGGGCTGCACGGAAGGCGTCGAGGCGTTCCTCCTCGCTGCCGTCAACGGCAGCCGGGTCATCTATTGCCCAATGTTCCATCTCCACCGGACCCGGCCAGAGGGTTGGACAGGCTTCCGCCGCCCTGGAGCAGACGGTTATCACCGTAGCGGCGTGGACTCTGCCGAGGAACTCGCGGACATGCTTAGGTCGCAGGTCTGTCGTGCCGATACCTTTCTCCTCCAGCACGCGCAGGGCGAGCGGATGCACGACCTCGCCGGGTGCAAGCCCGGCGCTTATCGCGGTCAGCCGGTCTCCCGCGTGGTGACGAAGCAAGGCTTCGGCTATCTGGCTGCGCGCGGTGTTCGCGGAGCAGAGAAAGAGCACAATTGGCCTGGTTTCAGACATCCTGACCTCCGATTATCATGTGAATCCACGATAGCGTCCTACTGCTAATCCGTGATAAGCTGCAGGTCAGGTATCCGTTAAGGCGCACTGGCCAGGGGACGGGCCAGTTCGCAATCGACATCCGCCTTCGGCCCTCGGCTCACTACCTACCACTCCGCGCTGTTCGCCAGGGGCTTCCGAAGCCAGCAACTTCGCGAGCATCTTCTTCACGCTCCACGCCGAAAGCCGTTAGCCGTCGGCCGTCCTCGCCCGTTGCACCAATCTGCATCTTGAGCTGGCGGGTTCTGCCCGTCTGCGCCTTTCCCCCGCCACCCCAGCCCGGCTTGACTCTCTCCCTCCACTTCTCTATCGTTCACCGTGCAATCCAACCTGGGTTACGCCCTCTCCCTGTCCGCCGCCGCATCGCTGGCGACCGTACTCGGCAGCGTGCTCGCGATGGTCGCGAAGAAACCCGGGCCGAAGCTGATGGCGTTTGCGCTCGGCTTCTCGGCCGGTGTGATGATGTTCGTCTCCTTCGCCGAGATGCTCGCAAGCAGCATTCATGACGTCGGGTTCCTGCTGGCGGTTATCTGTTTCTTCGGCGGCACGGTCCTGATGTTCGCCATCGACCTGGCCGTGCCCCACCTTTTCGTCAGCGAGCAGGCTGACAAATGGGTGAAGGACGGTGCCGCGGCCTGCTTCGACGCGCCGGCTGGTCAGGACTCCGGACGCGGGCACGGCCGGCGCCGCCGCCATCAGCACGGCCTGCCCGGAGCGAGCCGCCACTCACTCATGCGGGCCGGCCTGCTCATCGCCCTGGGCATCGGCATCCACAACCTGCCCGAAGGCATGGCCACGTTTGCCGGCGCCATCAAAGACCGCGGCCTCGGCCTCGCCATCGCCAGCGCCATTGCGCTCCACAACATCCCCGAGGGGCTGGCGGTAAGCCTGCCGGTCTTCTGTGCCACCGGGTCCAAGCGCCGCGCGATCTGGCTGGCGTCGCTCTCGGGCGGGGCCGAACTCCTCGGCGCGCTCCTGGCCGCGGCCGTACTGATGCCTTTCCTTACCCCGACCGTGCTCGCGCTGACCCTGGCTGCAGTCGCCGGCCTGATGGTCTTCATCTCCTTTGATGAACTCATCCCCGGCTCGTATGCCTATGGCTTCGACCACCTCAGCGTCATCGGCATCACCTCTGGCATGGCTCTGATGGCCCTGTCAATCTGGCTGCTCCGGTAGCAGCACAGCCGCTCGACAGAGTCCACCATTGATCGCCCTCGGCCTGCGGCTCACTGCTTACCGCTCCGCGCTGTTCGACAGGGGCTTCCGAAGCCAGCAACTTCGCGAGCATCCCATCTCAGGGCCGCGAGTGTCAGCCGTCAGCCGTTGGCCGTGAGCTGTCAGCCGTGAGCTGTCGGCTGTCGTCATCGTCTCGACCCGCCACGTTGGTCCGGCTGATTGGCCTCAACGGCCCCCGTCTGACGGTGCGTACAACGTCCATCGTTGTCGAAGGTCACTCGTCACCGGCCCGATACTTGCTGCCTCTCAGTCCTGCCGTCCGCAGGTATCGAACCAGCCCACTGACAACGGAGCCGGTTCGCGTTGCCTGTTCCTGCAGTCGCCCGAAGCTCTCCTCGCTGACGTATCCTTGGTCAAGGGCGACGTAGAGTTGTGCGCTTACCTCGCTCGCTGACCCACGGGCAACGGACAAGAACTGCACGAACTCCCTGGCTCCACCCCGGCCAAAGCCCTCGGCGATGTTCGACATCACGGAGACAGCGGCCCGCCGAATCTGGTCGCGCAGGGCGAGATCGTGCCCGAAAGCCCCCTTACCTGAAACCTCGTACACTAGCCTTGTCAGTTCTCGGGCCTGTTGCCAAGCCTCAATCTCCTCAAACGTCTTGAACGTCCCCATTCCTTACCTCCTTATCCTCAACGAACCAACGATGTACGAAAGCACGATGTACGATACGTCGCCGCACCTTGACATCGCTCAGAGATATGGGAGGCGCCCTCATTTCCCTCGGCCTGCCCGACGGGGAACGCGTGCGGCCGGCTTGTCCGAGGCCCTGAACTCGGCAGCTTCAGGGTCCGTACCTGCCTGCACGTCCTCCCACGGAATGCCGCCACCGGCCGCCAGACCCGCCCGCGCCCGCGCAACTCGCGCGAGGAACCGCGGGTCGTTCTCCAGCCGGAAGTCGAACCAATCGTCCTCGGTTGCAAAGCCGATGAGTACTCCGGCGGGCCGGCCGTGACGCGTGATAACGACCTCCTCTTCGGCCGCGTCGCGCAGATACTCCGAAAGGTGGTCCTTGACCTCAGCCAACGCTACTCTCTTCATCGTATTCTCCAATTCTCTTCAGCCACTCCGAGGCTTCGGACTTCTCCACAATGGCCAAGACGTCCACTTCACCCTCTCGCACGTCGTAGAACACGCGCACGTCCCGGACGCGCAACCGGTACTGCGGCTTCCGGGTCCCGCGCAGACGCTTGATGCGGCTCCGGCTGACCCGGGTCGGCTCGTGCAACAGGTGCCGGTTGATTGCGTCGCCCACCTCAGCCCGAATGCGGGCCGGCAGGTCGCGGTAGTCCTCGCGGGCCTCCCGTGTGAACACGACCCGGTGCTTCATTCTGGCCAGATAATAGCTAGATTCTGGCCACCAGTCAAATCATGTCGCGCCGTGACAGGGCTCAGAAATATGGGAAGTGTCCCTCACCGGGCCCTCACGGCTTGGGGCGTTTGTATATCAACGTCACATTGAAGCTCTGCACGCCCGGCACGGCGCAAGCCAACTCCCAACCCTCGTCGCCCGCTGCGTTGAGGTCTGCCACGGGGAGTTCGTGCCATTCGTTACCATCATATAGCCCCTTGACCTGTACCTTGTATTCCCACCTCTCGTACGCGGGTTCTTGTGGCGCAACCTGCCCCGCTTGGCCGGCTTGCGATACGCCCTTGGTGGGTTCGGTGGTGTTCTGTTTGCCGGCACACGCGGTCAACGACAACTGCCCGGCCATGACCGCCATCACGGCAAGTTTGAACCACATCACACTCCTGCTCCTTTCAAGGACGATAGAATCTACGCAGTCCCTTCCGCAATCTCGACTTCGTCTTCCGTCAGCCCGCACAACTCATACTCCAGCGCGTCAATCTGTTTGTCGGTGGCTTGGATCTTGCGCTCGGGGAGCCCATATCCAGCCTTCAATGTAAGCTGTTTCCTGGTCCTGAGGCTTAGGCGGGATTGCCCGCCCGCACAGGAAATCGGCTGCGGCAAGCGCGCAGACGGCAGCGTCAACGGCATCCTTGGACTCCCCCAAGTCCGGCACTGCCGAGCAATCAAACAGGCCCTCCAGACCCTCAAGACTTCCTCCACGATTTCGCGCGCCATAACCGATGTGACCGATGCGCGTGGCAGCTGGATACACCTCGATAGCGCGCAAGTGCTCCGCTTCTTCCGGTGCCCACGCAAGGGGGATTGGCCGTCCCGTCCTGTCGCGGATCTGGCCAAGCAGGTTGAGGGCTGCGACGGCAGTTCTCGCAATCAGGTTCGCACCGACCTCAAGCGGCCGTTTGCGCAGACGTGCTTTGATCTCCCTGTCAGTGGCACGACTGAACAACTGGTCGGGGTCGGTCTGGAGTGGAGTCCCAGCGCGATGATCATGAAGGTGCGTGCCGAGCTTCTGCGGCCAACCGAGAGGCGCATCCAAGGCGATGAGCGCTTCATCGTGGCCGCGGAGCCAATCGGTTGCGATCTCGACGGGTGACCTGTCCCTTCCGGTAGCCCAGCGCTGGATATGGACAATCCCGCCCCACAACTCGCCCAGCGCAAGTCCGGTCTTTTTCGGGTCTGTCGAGCAATCGACCCCAAGCAATGCGACTGCGCTCAGTCGGCTCATGTGTAACCTCCGTTCACAATCCTGATTTCTTCTTCCGTCAATCCGTACAACTCGTACACCAGCGCGTCGATTTGCTGGTCGGTGATGGCGAGCTTCTGGTCGAGGAACTGACGGACGCTGGGGCGAGCTTCTTCAGGGCGCGGGCCTGCTGCTTCTTCAATTCCATCATCCGCGTCACCAGTTCGACCATCTTGTCATGCCGCGCCTTGACATCGCTCAGAAATATGGGGCATGTCCCTCTTGTCTCGTCTGCCGCCTCCGAACTCATCGCTCTCGTGACCCAATAGCCTTGACCTCGCAGAAGGGGACGTCATGTACGTTCGCTAGGTCCGCCAGAAGGTGCGGCATCTGCCGTCCGACTGCGAGGACAGCCGTGGCATTGGGCACCTGCCGATACGACACCTGCTCAGCCTCGGCAACTGCCCGGTACTTGATGCACTGGTATATCCCGCGCTCGATGTCGTCGTCGTTAGAGACGGACGACTTCACTTCTACGGGTACGACCCTGCCCCGCCTGGCAAACCAAACATCCGGCTTGTCTCCCGACAATAGTCGATACTTGAGGTTGCCTCGGCCAAAAGCTCTCGTCAGTCCGACTGCTGCCGGATGAGCAGCGACATACTTGCACAGGTCCTTATGTTCCTCGCTTTCTCCCTCCGATGACCATCCGCGCCTGCGTGTGCGCCCTGGACGCTTCTTCGCCGCCTTAAGCCTTGGCACCAGCGGCTTCATCTCGTACTCCCGGAGTAGCTTGTTCCAGTCCGCGAACCGGTAGACCTTTTCATGGACCTTCTCAACTACCTTGGGTTTCTCTTGCTCAGAGAGATTCCTGACGGGACGTCCCAATACCTTCTGAAGATACCAGTCGCAGCCGTGCCCAGGTAGTCGTGTCTGGCCATTTACAATAAGCGAGTTGAGAGGTGGAATGGGTACGCCCCAGATTCTGCCTGTCTCGATCAGAGCATCGCCAATCCTTCCTGCCGGCCCACCATACGCGGCAGCGTGAACGTGGTGGAACTTCCCCTTCCCGTGTCTTACTATCTCCCTGTCGAGTTCTCCATAGGTAATCGGGACTCTGTCCTTGGCACGCCGGATGAGAATCGGAATGGCGGCCCTAGCGGCCTTCTCTCTCCAGCGGTCGCCCTGCAAATCCTCAGGCAGTGGCATAATGCTGTCCTCCATTCGAGCGCTGCAGCGACCACAGGCGGCTCATTTCGCCCAGCCCTCGTCAATCGCAATCTCATCCCGAGTCAGCCCGTACAACTCATACTCCAGCGCGTCAGTTTGCTTGTCGGTGGCGGAAATCTGGCGCTGGAGGGATTCCTGCTCATGCGGCGTCTTGGCCTTGGGCAAGTCCTTGTGCAGCTTCAGCATCGTCTCGACCAACTCGACCATCTTTTCATGCCGCGAATCGCGGCTACAGCCAACGCTCCTCTTCCATCTGCTTGAAGCGTGAGGCATCTGCCTCGCAGGATCGCACTTCACCCTCAGCCCACTCGCGGATTCGGCGCAGCCGGTGACCGAGGAAGTGACGCGCGAAGTCCGCATGGCTTCGGAGGTGGGCGCTGATGTCTCCGACCATCACTTCCATGCCATGGACCCCTGCCGCGTATTCGGCAGCAACGCCATCGTCCTTCTCAAACTCAGACAGTACGAATTCGGTCAAGGGAGGGATGAACGGATTCCCGTCTCTTAGCTCCGGTCGCGGTAGATGGCGGGCTATCGCACGCGCGGCCGGAACACCGTTCTCCAATAGCCATTTCCGTAGCACGTCCTCGCCTAACGACCAGAATATCCCGCTGTACTGACTAACGTGAAACCGCCATGCGGTTTCAGGGTCGAGCATGAATGGCCCAATGTGCTTCAAGACGATCGTCGGGTGCTCTTTGGCGAGTTGCGCCAGCACAGCCTCGCACGCGTCGCTGAATCGCATGCGTTCTGACATGAGGCCCCTTGTAGCGAGAGCCGCAGCCCGATCAGGATCGAACTTTGTCAACGCCCCCATGACGTCGCCAAGCCAATGGCTGCCCTCACCACGGAGGTCTCCTTTCTTGACGACCGACTCAAGGAACCGCCACAATCCTCCCCGTGCGCCATCGTTTTCGAGAATCGATGCGGTTTCGCCCTTCTCATCGTCGTGCAGTCGATAGGCTACGAGAGTCACTGCCCACGACAGCAGTCCCTCGTTCATGTCGCCGACGGCCGGCGTGATGGCGTCCAAGACGTTGGCGAACTCCGCCGGTGTAGGTCTTCGGTTGCCAACGAACCAGAGGAAGCCGACAAGTCTGTCTGCCTTCAGTCTGCCCAGTTTGACCTGGCTGAGTCCACGCTCCAAGACGCGCGTAGTCTCGCCCCCGGCAACCGAGCACTCGAAGGCCACGTCAGGGGCCTCGGTCTGGAGAGCATCTATGGTCTCGTTCACCTTCAGGGCCGTCTGTGGGTGTGCGCCAAGGAGTCCCGCTGTGTATCCTCTAACAAGGAGTGCCGCGCCTGCCTTAGCGCTCTCGGTACAGAGCAAGCCGAGCAACGATGCTTCAGCGTCGAGCTTACCCAGTTCCACGCCCAATGCCTCAGCACTCTTGGCGTCCGGCGAAAGCAACCATGCCAGCTCGCTGCTAATGGCCCCGGGATTGGAGTACAGTTCCTTCGCTAGTTCGACAAGCTCTGTTGGTTCGGTCGTGGTACGGAACGCGCGCGCGTAGAAGTATGCATCCCGTCCCGTGGTTGCCACCACGCGGCTGTGAAGATCGTCAGGTGTGAGGCCAGCTTTCCAGGCTCTTACATCGCTCAGGTATGCCTCCGGCAGCCGCCTCTCCGACCCCACGTAGCGTTCCTGGCGGACTAGGAACACCTCTATGGCCTGCAGTACCCTCGGCAGTCGGGCCGTCGTGAGCACGCTGCGAACACCGTCATTCTTGAGGAACTCCAGTTCGTGTTCGTCGAGAAGCGTCTCAGTCATACCGACAAGCATGTCGGCTGCCGGGTCCGCGATATCGGGTCGGGTTGAGGTAGCCACCTCCCGAAGCAGACTGAGAAGTTCATGCATTAACCGGACGCCTTCCCCGTGAGAGTCGGCCCGCCACTCCTTCGGGGTGCGCTTGCCACCAACGAAATCCGGAAGCGAGTCACCCGTGATGAAGTTGGCCAACGCGTTTTCGATGGCTTCCTTTAGAGCCCGCAGGGCGAGGCCAGACTCACGGTTGTTGTCTGCGAACAACCGTTGTCGTAGCAGAGCAAGCCTGTGCGCGTAGGGCTTCTCGGTACCTGACAGGCGCATCCGAAACAGGTTGACCCAGTTCCCTGCTGCGTTGTGTCGCCAGTTGCCTTCGGATTCGGAAGTCGCCATGCGAAGTAGTATGGCCTCGGCGTCATCGAAGCTCCCGCTGAAGGCTGCTAGGTGACGCGCCAGCCATACCAGATGAAGCCGGGGGCCCCAGTGGCCGGATTGACCTTCAGCTTGGATTGAGGCTAGTTCGACATCGGTGGCTGACTCCAGAATCTTCCTGAGTCGCGGCAGATACGTCTCAGGCTGAGTCTCCGTCAGGGCCTCCAGCAGGTCCGTGACCGCTGTCTTTGTCAGGTCGGTCGGACGCAATGCTGAGGCCCATCCTTCGAAAAAACTGGCGGCTCTCTTCCTGGCCTCGGGGTGTCCAGCGTCCGAGACTTGGTCTAGAAAGACCTGTAGCAGTTCCGGGGGGACCTTGTTCAGGAAGCCGCTCGCATCATCCTCTGCCCACTTCCTCCACGCTCGCTCAAAAGCCCATCTTGCGACGATTGGGGGCATCACGTACATGTACCTACCGGATACGCCGACGAACCCACACGAGTCCCGTAGCTGTTTGCCTGCATTGCTGACCTCATCTGGTTTCAATGAACCAACAAGGCCGCACAGCGACTCAAGCTCCCGTTTCATGTCGTCCTTGTAGCCCACCTTCTTGACGAGCGCCAGCGTGAGCAAGGCGTCAAGCGGATTGCCCGACCCAACATACTGCGGCACCAACTCGTCAAGGTGATCCAGTGCAGCATCCAGGCTGACTCCTCTGCCGGCAGCAGCCAGACGACACATGTAACTGGCCAAGCGCACAAATCCCTGCGTCTGGCTGGCAATTGCGCTTCTGTCTGCGCGTAAGACGACTGGGAAATTCTTCTCAAGGACCTTTTCCAAGATATCAGTTGGCATCTGCTCGACGGACGAGTCCGAACGTGTGCGCACTCGCTGGGATTCTGGCCCACTGATTGCCACGGCCCGCACCCGGTTCGTAGAGCCGCGCAGCTTGTCCGCCAGCTTCAAACTGACTCGGGCGTCGCACTCATCGACGACCAGTAGTGCCGACAGGTGCTCGTTGTTGGCAAGAAAGCTCGCCACGTTCAATGCGACGTCCCCTTCAGATGCATAGACGACAAGGCCAGCCGCGCCTTCTAGGTCCTTCAGTGTCTCGTACGTGAGTCTCGTCTTTCCGACGCCCGACTCACCCACGACATCCAACACGGTCTCTTCCGGCTGAACACCAAAGTCAACGTGACGGCCGATACTGTCCTTGACTGTGGCCCATCTGGGTACCTCCACGTAAGTATGAGTATCAGCAGTGGCGTTCCTCCCCCAAGCATGAAGACACATGATTCCCAAAGGCAGCGTCACGCCCAAATGCTCCGAGGCCACGCCAGGGAACATGTTTGCCCACTGAGCCAAGCGGCTGGCCGTGAGGACGTAGGCTGGCGGCGCGCTCGCGTTGTGTTGCCTGGCTCTGTTCGTTAGTTCTCTCTCCCATCGGTCCAAGTCCTGCGGTTGGAGTGGCCCTTTGATGCACGCCCTCACCGCGTATCCCTTCGCGAGCAGTTTGACCGCATATTCCTTGTCCAAGTCATTCATCAGCTTGTTCAAGGTCGGGCCGATACCATCTCGGGCCGTGAATTGCCACAGCGTCG
This sequence comes from Caldifarciminota bacterium UBA2258, assembly GCA_002347155.1. Taxonomy (GTDB): domain Bacteria; phylum Hydrothermota; class Tepidihabitantia; order Tepidihabitantales; family Tepidihabitantaceae; genus UBA2258. Next base: position 8,668 of record DDXO01000014.1, on the reverse strand, counting down.
GGTACTCTCTTAGCCAGCCGGTTCGGTCGTCGGGAATGGCTCGCTTCACTTCTCCGTCAACGCCTCCGTCCCCCACGGTCGCTCGGTTCACGAGAGCGAATTCGGACTGCGGTGCCCGCGACAAGTACATCTCTGCGCGTATCAGAGCATTCACAAATCGCGTGAACCGCGCCCCGCCATCATCCATCTGAAATCCGGCTACGACTTGGCGCTCCGTCACCTCCCACATATCGACTCCTTCCTAGACAGTCTCGGCCGTGAAACCCAACGGCGCCACGTGCGCGTGGATGACTGATTCGAGAATCTCGATGAGGCTAGATCCGCTTTCCATGTCCCAGCCGAGCGACTCGTAGAAGGGATTGAGGAACTCAGCGCGGAGCTGTTCTTCTTTGTAGTCGGGGGACAGGAAGACCTTGCGGTCTTGGTCGAAGCGGTCGGCCAGGCGTTTGACGGCGTCGGGCGCGGGCGTGGACATACCTTAGAAGAATATGTCCGAGGGACGTCAAGTCAAGGCGCGGGCCGACGGCTTACGGCTGACGGCTCACGTCCGGCGGTCCTGACGACCGGAACCAGCGAAGCGGCTACTTCGCGGGGATGTCGAAGACGTCCCGCGCCAGAGGTGCGAGTGACCAGTTACCAGATCTCAGCGGCAGATGCCACCTTGTCCAGCTATCATCGCCGGCCCGAGGCTTGTACCAATGTTAGCCCCGAAGGCGGGCACCGGCCATCTCTTGAAAGCGGCGCCCTTTGCCGCCTTTCACCAGCACTTGGACCGGGGAGCGCTGCCGTTCAGTCTGAGTTGCCAGTACCATCGTGTGAACCAGGTGGTCTGGACTACATAAGATCATGACAATAGGCATCTTAGATAGCTCCAAGTGCGCCTAAGCCTGCCCATCCAATCGGCACCCCCCGGGTCACTCCCCCATTGACCCCCCTATTTACCCCAGGAATGTATTCCTGGTTGACCCGAACGGTGAATCTGCAGATGAACCGACAGGTGAACCGATGACTGATTCTTGGGTTCAAACGGCAGTTGAGATGCCGGATGATTCGATGATTCACCAGCCAGATAACCCGTAGGGTCAGCCGCAGGACGAATCTGCAGACAAGTCGATTGGTGAACCGGGAATCGATTCGACGGATGACCCGTTGGATGAGCCTCCGGTTCATCTCTGAAGTGAACCGGCAGGTGAACTGGCGGTTGTACCGGTAGTTGAATCGTGGGATGCTTTCCTTGGCGCCGGGTTCAGGGCCGGTGCGGCACGCGCTCACGCCTATACGAAGCGGGTCTTGCGTGACGCATTGGGAAGGAATGGCTCCGACAAGAGCCGGTAGACGAGGAGCGGACGCAGGTTGAGCTCAAGGTTCGGATACAGGTCGAGTTCAAAGTTGAGGTCCCGGTTGAGAAACGGTTCAGGAGACGAAGAGCGCCACGGTGACAGCTACGATGCGGGGTACAGTGAACGCTCTGATGCGAAGCCCCGGTTGCGACGCGCGAGGCTGAGACGAATCATGGCGTTGGGCAACCAGCCAGGATTGGCAAGCTACCTGAGCAGAACCACGCGCCGGGTCGCGGCCCGGCCGGAGCTTGCGAACCGTATGAAGTAGGTCCCGGCCGGCAGTTCGCTGCCGGTGTCGTCTCTGCCGTCCCATGCCAGCACCCGGACGCCTGCCGGTTCGCGGCGGTCGGCAAGTGCCCGGACGCGCCTGCCCCGCGAGTCGTAAACCGAAAGCGAGAATGCGCCCGACTCATGCAGCCCGTAGCGAATCAGCACCCTGCCCCGCGCCGGGTTGGACGCGGTTGACAGGTCGCCGGCCAGCGTCAGGAGCGGACCATCGGCAAGGCCCGGCAGCAGGCGCACTTCCACGGTCTCCATGGTCGGGTGGTGCAGGATTGAATCCCCGTAAGTGTAAGCGAAGTTCCACGCGCTCGAATCGCCGCGCAGGTAGCGTTCGAAGTACGCGGTCAGGTGGCGCCGGGCTATCATCTGCTGGGTATCGCGCGTGATGGTCGCGGTGCCGCCGTTCTCCCAGAAGTAGGAGTAATCCATGTAGTATCCGTGGTTGGCTCCCTTGATGACCGCGAATGTGCCGGGCGGCGGCGCGTCGGCCCAGAACGCGGAACGGACATCCTGCCAGGGCGCGATGTTATCGACGCTGCCGGGCAGGAGCAGCTTTGGCACGAGGAGATGCTCGGGCTGGGTCGGCGGCGAGGTCTGGGGGCTGGCGAGCGCCACCACCGCACGCAGCGTGTCGTACAACCCGAGCGTGTCCGCGGCGAGAAGCGAGATGCTCCCGCCCATCGAGTGGCCGGCAAATCCCCAGTTCCAGCGGTCGAGCCTGCTGAAGAACCGGTCACCGGGCAAGGTATCGAGCGCGGAGGTGAACCTCGCCGCGTCCGCCATTAACCGCGCCCGTTTGTCGTGCTCCGGGTCGGTAATCGGGTTCGAGAAAGTCGGCAGCACGGTTACGTATCCCCAGCTTGCCAGGTGCTCGGCAAAGCTGTAATAGCGGTCGATACCCATTAGCCAGCCGTGCCCGAACACGACTATCGGCGCAGGGACGGCTGACTGCGGGAACTCGCCGGCGGAATCCGGGAAGTAGATGCGGGAATCCTCCATCACCTCGGTCGTGCCGGGGATGTCCTCAATTCGATAGTCCCAGCCAAGGCTGCCCGGCGCCGAGAAGTCAGGGGTCTGGGCTAAGGCCACGGCGAAGATGATGGTGGCCGGCAGCATTAGGCCGCGCATCACTCGCCTCCGCCGGCGACAAGCTCTGCGGCCGCACGCATCAGCCCCGCCAGCCGCGTGCTGTCCGCAGGACCGGCCGCGTGCCAGCGGATGACCCCGCTGCCGTCGAGCAGGAACATCTGGACCCGGCTTCGGTCACTGACGCCCAGCCGCTTCGAGTAGGCATCGATGTCTCCGTAGAAGGGCGCGACCCAGCGCCGGTCCAGCTCGGGTATGGCATTGCGCATCGCCCGGTTGATGACCCCGCGCAGCACGCCCGGTATTCGCGGCCCCATCATCGGCACTTCGTAGGCGCGGAATCCACCGGCCAGTTCGAACTGCCGACGGAAGGGAAATAGCCACGAACTAAGGTCGTCCTGAGATTCGCGCCTGTAGCCAATGCCGACCAGGGTGACGCTGCCTTCGGCGGAATGAGGCAGTACCAGCCGGCTGCCGTCCAACGCCCCTGCCTCCAGACTGGGAAGCTTAACCCCGATCAAAGGCGCTGAGTTCCACACGGTCACGAGTAGGAGTGCAGCGGCGAGCATATATTGGTACACTTACGTTTGACCGCCTTCCGCGCGCCCCGGTTCAGGACATCCTGGTCTATCCCGATTAACCCATTCCTGACGCAGCGCTTATTCCCGCCAAGCAACTCGGATCCACAATCTCGCCCAGTGAAGAAAAGGAGCACACAATGGCTGCAGCCAGAATCTGGAAAGCCAGAATGAAGAAGAGCTACGCCGATGAGACTAACCACGTCGTGGTCGGCGAGGTAATCGAGGAGAACCATCTGTATCTGAAGATGCGGTGCCGGGCCTTCCACTTCAAGCGCCCGACCATTAACGCCAATATCGTCACGAGCGAAACCAAGGTACGGCTGTTTCCATGGGAACGGTTCTCTTACATCACCGAGCTGCCGGAATCTACTGACTGGGAAGGGGCAGTCGCCGGACTGGACGACAAGGGAGACGTTATCCTCAGGCCCGCGGCCGGCGAGGAGAGTATTGACCTGAAGGAAGGGCTTGACGGCTGAGGAGCAGCCGAAGTCAGAATTCAGAAGGCAGAATGCAGAAAGCAGACGTAACGGACTGAAGTGAGATGGAAGATGAGAGATGTCCAAATCCTGATCATCTGCGTTCATCAGTGTCCATCTGTGGTTAACAAGAACCTGACAATCGGCTTATACGCCGTTAATCAGGGGGGTCTACAATTCCGCCTAACATGAAAGGAGAAAACCGCATGAAGAAGACCGTCTTCGCCCTGCTGCTGGCGATACTGGCAGCCGGTTCAGTCTATGCCCAGGACCCGGGCCAGACTGAACTCGAGTACAACGGCTGGTTCCGCTACACCAACCAGTCCAAGAAGTTCCAGGTGACTGACCCGACTGTCAGCCGCTCGAACATAGAGCGAAACTACCTGCGCGCGAGCCACCGGTGGTCACCGCAGTTCTTCTCGAAGCTCAGCCTGGACTTCCTCTCCTCATCGAGCTTCGCGGACGGCGCCGGGGTGCGCATCAAGGATGCGTACCTCGACATGGCGCTGCCGATTCCCGATTTCACTCTAACCGCCGGGGTGCAGAAGCACTACTTCGGCCTCATCTACTCCTGGGATTACACCCACCCGGACAAGTCACTCGCGGATGCGCAGGGCGTATGCGCGAGTTCCGACTACGGCGTAACCGTCAACGGCTTCCTGCCCAAAGGCTTGGGCGAGCTGCAACTCGGGGTGTACAACGGCGAAGGCTATAAATACACCGGTTCGAAGGTCTCGGTCGCCCCGGAGCTGCTCGCGAACCTCCGCGTGACCCCGTTTGCGGGCATCCAGGTCGGCGCCTCGGTCTTTGCCAAGGCCAAGGACTTTTCGACCTACAAGAACGACAAGAAGGGCCGCACTAGCGACGGCACGAAGTTCGAGCTCGGTGACACGGCCAACATGAGCCGATTCGCATTGGCACCGATGGCCAAGGTCGCTTTGGGCCCGGTCTCGCTCACCGGTGAGTACATAATGTACGGATACACTCGCGAGTTCAGTTACTACGCTCTCAACCGAGATTCGGCCGGCGCCGTCACCGACTCAGTCCTGCATGCGAAGAGCAAGGGCTACGCCATGTCCGGAATCGACCTGGTGCCGTTGGTGTCGCTCCTCGGCCGCAAGTTCGAGGTCTTCGGCCGGTTCAGCACCTGGGAGCGTAAGGAAGAAAGCGCCGAAGGTGCGATGGAAGTCAATCTCGACAGGAGCCTGATGCGCTATGGCGCCGGGTTCAACTACCATTTCGTGCGCCGCAGCGGCGGCTCGAAGCCCGGCGTGGCCTTCCAGCTTGCCTGGATCCGGGAGCAGTCGCGCAAAGAAGGCGCAGACCCGGTGGACACGTTCATGGCCCAGGCCCGCCTCGAGTGGAACCACCTCTTCAGCGCGCAGCAATAGAACTGAACAAAGGAGAATAGCATGAAGAAACTGCTCTCAATCGCAACCCTGACGGCGATGGTCACGACCCTCGTCGCAGGCGAAGTCATGGTCAAGGGTTCGGACACCATGCTGAACATCACTCAGCGTCTGGCCGAGGCCTTCTCCGCCACCCGTCCCGACATCACCGTGTCGGTTGCCGGCGGCGGCTCGGGCGTGGGCATCAATGCCGTGGTCAACAACGAAGTCCAGATCGGCAACGCCTCCCGGGCAATCAAGTCCAAGGAAATCTCCAGCGCCCGGGCCAACGGGGTCAACCCGGTTGAGTACGCGATCGCGGTGGACGGGCTCTGCGTCATCACCAACGAGAAGAACCCGGTCAAGAAACTGACCATAACCCAGCTCGGCGACATCTATCGCGGCAAGGTCAAGAACTGGAGCGAGGTCGGCGGCCCCAACAAGCCGGTCTCACTCTACGGCCGCCAGCCCAACTCGGGCACGTTCGTCTTCTTCCGCGAGATGGCGGTGAAGAGCGAGTACGCCCAGTCGATGCGCCAGATGAATGGTAACTCCCAGATAGTCGAAGGCGTCAAGGCCGACCTGGGCGGCATCGGCTACGTCGGCGTCGGCTACGTCAAGGACGGCGGCATCAGCGTCATCGAGCTATCAAGCGACGGCACGAACTACTCATCGCCCCTCGACAAGTCCGCGGTCGACGCGGGCACCTACCCGCTGGCCCGCCCGCTCTTCCAGTACACCAATGGCAAGGTCAAGGGCGACGCCAAGGCCTTCATCGAGTTCGAGATGAGCCCGGCCGGCCAGAAGATCGTGGAAGAAGAGGGCTTCTTCCCGCTCAACAAGTCGCTGGTCGAGAAGAATCAGGGGAACCTGTAGACCACACCACGCTGCCTCCCAAAGCGCCTGAGGGGACGCCCGAGCGTCCTCTCAGGCCGCAGCATTGGCAGCAGTGACGCGCCGCCTGTGAGATTGCGCAAGGTCGCGGACCGCGGAGTACGCGGCATTTTCATGGCGAACGCGGTCTTCTCCGCGGTCGTGCTGCTGGGGATTCTAGCCTTCCTGCTTCTCTATGGCGTGCGCACTTTCTCCGGTACGTCGGTGCTCAAGTTCCTGTCCGGCACGGTCTGGAATCCGGACGCCTACGGCGAGCCGTCATATGGGCTGTTGCCGCTGCTGCTCGGCACTCTTGCCAGCACGGCAATCGCGCTCATCATCGCCATCCCGCTGGGAGTCGCCAGCGCGGTGTTTATCTCCGAACGGCTCAAGGGCTGGGTCCGCGTTACGGTCAAGACCCTGGTCGAGCTCTTTGCCGGGTTTCCCTCGGTGGTCCTCGGCTTCTTCGGCCTCGTGGTACTCGCCCCGCTCATCGCCCGGATCTTCCACGTCCCGTCCGGCCTGAACCTGCTGAATGCCGGCGTGCTGCTTGGACTGATGTCTCTGCCCACCATCATCTCGGTGGCGGACGACGCGCTGCGGGTAGTCCCGCACTCATACCGCGAAGCGGCGTACGCACTGGGCGCGACACCGTGGACCACGGCCATACGGATAGTGCTTCCGGCCGCGCGCTCCGGCATCCTTGCAGCGATTATGCTCGGCTTCGGCCGGGCAGTCGGCGAGACCATGGTCGTCTTGATGGTCGCGGGCAATGCCGCGCTCATGCCCAAGAGCCTGTTCGACCCGGTGCGCACCATCACCTCGACCATCGCCATCGAACTGGGTGAGTCGGCCTTCGGCGACACGCACTTCTACTCGCTCTTCGCGCTCGGGTTCGTGCTCTTCCTGCTGGCGCTGGCGACCAACCTCGTGGCCGAGTCGCTCATCAGACGCGAGAAACGGAGTTTCACGCTGTGAGCAGAAGAAGAGATCAAGGGATCGAGGGATCAAGAGATCAAGTGGACGCAATCGGAACCTCGAGCCCTGCGCGGAAGCTGCGGCGCCGCCGGTTCGGCGACAACGCCGGGTTTGTCCTGCTCGCCGTACCGCTTGCCGTGTTCGTGCTCTTCATCCTGTACATGTTCTTCTATCTGTTCCGCAACGGGCTTGGCGTCATCAACTGGCAGTTCCTGACCCAGGCACCGACCAAGGGCATGACCGAAGGCGGCATCTGGCCCTGCATTGTCGGCACCGTGCTCGTCACCTTTGTCTCTCTGGTCTTCTCGGTGCCGGTCGGCATCTTCGCCGCGATCTACCTCTCCGAGTACGCGCCGGCCAACTTCCTGACGCGGGCCATCCGCAGCGCCATCCGCAGCCTCGCCGGCATCCCGTCAATCGTGTATGGCCTGTTCGGCGTGGCGCTGTTCGTCACCGGATTGAAGTTCGGCCTTTCGATCCTCTCCTCCGGCCTGACCCTGGGACTGATGAACCTGCCGTGGATAATCGCCACCGCCGAGGAAGCAATCAACGCCATCCCCGGCTCGTTCCGCGAGGGCGCGCTGGCCCTGGGTGCCACCAAGTGGGAGGCCATCCGCCACAACGTCCTGCCCTACGCCTTTCCCGGCATCCTCACCGGGGTCCTGCTGGCGGTGGCGCGCACGCTGGGCGAGACCGCGCCGATTCTCTTCACCGGCGTCACCTATTACACCCGCACCATCCCGACGTCCCTCACCCAGAAGTTCATGGCCCTGCCGTATCACCTGTTTACCCTTGCCACCCAACATGACCAGATATCAACCGTGCGGCCCATTGCATTCGGCACGGCCCTGGTCCTGCTGGTCTTTGTGCTGGCGTTCGACGCGGTCGCGTTTGTCATCCGTCTGCGCGTCGCCGGTACCAACAAGTGGCAGGTCTGAAGCAATGACAAGTTACCAATGCCACTCTGTCCGACACGGACCGTTGAGGCTAGTGACGATTGTACCCGGCAGTCGGCAGCAGAGGAGTACACGAAAATGACTACCATCATCAGACAATCGACGGTAGACAACCGGCAGTCCGAACCCGACTCCGGCATTGAATCACTGAGCACGCAGAGACCGGCGCGAAGGGGAAGCGGACTCAGGCTCACGAGTGACTCTGCGTCCCCGATGGCCTCGGTGGCTGGCTCTGTCTCGGCCCCGGGAGCCAAGATCGTCGTTGACGGCCTGAACCTCTGGTTCGGATCCAACCACGTGCTGAAGAACGTCTGCTTCTCGATACCGCCCAATGCCGTCACCGCCATCATGGGTCCGTCCGGATGCGGCAAGTCCACGCTGCTCCGCACCATCAACCGAATGAACGACCTGATTGCGGGAACCCGCATCACCGGCGACATCCGTATCGACGGCCAGAGCATCTTCTCTGACTCCACCGATGTCATCGACCTGCGCAAGCGGGTCGGGATGGTCTTCCAGAAGCCGAATCCATTCCCCAAGTCCATAATCGAGAACGTGGCGTTCGGCCCCCGCGTCCACCGGATGGGAAACCACTCCGACATCCAGCAGCGGGTCGAACGGGCGCTGCGCCACGCCAACCTCTGGGACGAGGTCAAAGACCGGCTTCACGACAACGCGTTCAGCCTGTCCGGCGGCCAGCAGCAGCGG
>DDXO01000059.1 GCA_002347155.1 Caldifarciminota bacterium UBA2258 | reverse complement strand
CAGTATCCCTGTACCCTGTCACCCTGAGCCCTTCGCTTGTTGTCATGCTGAGCCCTTCGCTCCCCTCCGTCATTCTGAGGTCCTACCGAAGAATCTTCGGACGCTCAAGGGTGAACTCCGCGAAGCATCTTCTCTTCCTGCTCAGGGCAAACTGCGCGAAGGGTCTTTGCACTCGAAGATTCTTCGGCGTCGAACGCCTCAGAATGACAAACACTTCCTGTTCTCGTTAGTATGTCCCTCGGCGCGGCTCAGCGCCAGCGGAAGATCTCGCCGGGGTAGAAGTAGAACAGGTTGTCGCGCAGTTCGAGCCAGCCGGACACTCCGTTCCGGGTGAAACGGCAGACCGGGCCGGACAGCCGCATCGCGTTGTCGAGCAACGGCAAGAGGCGCCACTCGCCGTCATCGAGAGCGGCGAAACTCAGCGACGGCCCGGAGGGCCGCGAGCCGGGCACGAAATAGCCGTAAGCCACGAGCGAGTCGCCGACGTTGAACAGGCTCAATTCGCCGGCCGGCAGGACTCGTTCCTTGGAGAACCACTCCTGCCAGGGGAAGGGCCTGTCGGTGAGCACGAGCGAATCGGCCTTCGGGCGATAGAGGACCTCATAGGTACTGGGCTTGAGCGTCGGGTGGATGCTCGCAACTACCGGCAGTGTGCCCGTGTAATCCGCGAGCCGGGCCGCGCCAAGCAGTACAACCCGTACATCCGCCCCGCGGTCCACTCCGGCGGAGTACGGCAGGCAGGGGACAAGACCGGAGCCGGTCATCCGATACAGCCGGAGCAGCCGGGTGGTCCCGGCAGGATCGAGCCCGGATACTTCCAGGGTCGCGACTTCGGGGAAGCTGTCGCCGTCCACGTCGCAGACTGCCGCTCCCTCGACCCACGCGCCGTTCAGGCTGTAGGCCCGGGTCGTGACCGTATCGGTCCCGAAATCGAGGACACTGCAGCTATCGGCAGTGAACATCAGCAATTCCTGCAGGCCATCGGCATCGATGTCGCCCCGGGTCCAGCAGGTGCCGGCGATTCCCAACCCTACTGTGTTCGTGCTGTTGAACGGCTCGCTCTGCCATACCGGTCGGAAGGCGGTACCATCAAGCTGCAGCAGGGCGATGCGCCGCAGGTCCAAAAAGGTCTTGCCCTGCCCGGGGCCGCGCGAGAGCCCCATCCGGCCGATGTCTTGGACAACGAGCAGGTCGTCGTGGGCACCGGAAAAACGACCGGCCGATACTGCGACCACACCCTCCAGCGGAGAGCGACCAAGCACCACCAGCGCCTGCGCGACGGCGATGGAAAGCGATGCGGCGACCAGCGCGAGAGCTGTCCTGATGACCAAGGATACACCCGGCAGCGGTTGTTTTCAACAGCTCTCAGCAAGTGCCAACCCGTCTGCCGGCCGCAAGTGCCCCTGGGGCGTGGCGACCAGGAGGCCGGAGGCGGGGACGGGTGCCTGACGGGAACTCGCCCGAGCGGGCACGCGGTGTGCTTCGTCGTAACTTGACTGCGACGCGTTTCAGGTATAAACAGTAATGGGGTGTGAAGTGGGAGACGGGCGAAGAGTCGAAGGAACGAATGTCCGGTATGCCATCTCGAAATGTCAGGAGGGTGGTGTGAATAAGAAAGTGATGTTTGGACTGCTCTGTATCTCCGTGACTGCCGCAGTCGTTCAGGCACGGACCCTTCGCGGGGGGCTGCTCTACGAGGACCTGAGCAAGGTCGCCCCGCAGAACGAGGTGAAGTCGATCCCGACCAGGCTCGGGTGCCTGAGCTACCGCGAGCAGACCGAAGTGGATCTGTCGGCCGAAGTGCCGCCCATCGGAGACCAGGGCGGGCAGGGCTCGTGCGTTTCCTGGTCGCTCGGCTACTACCACCGAACGCAGCTTGAATACCGGGAGCGGCACTGGGACCTGAGTGACCTTCACCATCAGTTCAGCCCGGCCTTCATATACAATCAGGTCAACGGCGGCGCCGACCGAGGCTCATACTTCGAGCACAGCGCGCGTCTGGTCTGCGAGCAGGGCTGCGCGAGCATGGCCGACATTCCCTACAACCAGTACGACTACCGCTCCTGGCCTTCGGAGTCAGCCTACTCCCATGCGATACCGTTCCGCACCAAAGCCTGGAACTGGATGTACGTCCGCGACACCGTCGAGCTCGGCAACGTCAAACAGCTCCTGGCCAACGGCAGCACGGTTGTGCTGGGCATCAACTGCTACCAGAATTTCATGAACATCGAGCAGTTTGACAATACCTATTGCGTGGCCGACCGCTATGGGCCGAATACCTTCGGGCACGGGGTCACGATTGTCGGCTACGATGACACGAGGTCGACGCACGACGGGACAGGTGCCTTCAAGTTGGTCAATTCGTTCGGAACGGGCTGGGGAGCGGCCGGGTTCTGGTGGATGTCGTACCAGGCGGTGATGGATCCCACACTGAGTCAACGTTACGCCGTCTTCCTCACCGACACCGTGGGTTACCAGCCGCAGCTCCTGGCGCGGGTGCGGGTCGAACACCCGACCCGGGACCGGGTGGCGCTTCAGTTCCTGGCGGGCCCGGCCGGCGCGCCGCTCTGGCAGACGAGCTTCCGGTCCGCACACATGACGTTCGTCGACCAGCCATTTCCGGACAACAACATGGTATTCGATTTGACGTCAGCCGCACCCTATATCGTCGGCGGGCAGACCGACTCGGTCTACTTCGTCACCCGTGACCTGGCAGGGGATGGCGAGACCGGCTCTGTCCGTCATTTCTCGGCACAGTATCTGCCCTGGGGCAACCTCTACGCCTCGGCCGACACGCCGGTCGCGATTCCCGACGACGGGTCGTGGGTGTACACCGGAACGTGCATCCGGCGTTTCGACCTCGATGCCGGCCCGGTGCGCATCATTGCACCCGCGGGCGTTCTGAAAGCAGACAGCATCTATACGCCTCAAGTCATGGTGCGCAACTTCGGCCTGAGCACGATATCCTTCCCGGTCCTGCTCAGTATCTACCCGCCCTACGCGGACAGCGCCTGGGCATCGAATCTCGCCCCGGGCGACTCCGCCGTCGTCGAATTCTCCCAGTGGACCGCGCCTGGAGAGGGGACGGTTCACGTCCAGTGCGCCACGGCGCTCGACGGTGACGAGTTCCGGGATAACGACCACATTTCCGATTCCGCCCGTGTGTACTACCGCGACATCGCGCTGGTAGCAATAACGAGCCCTCCGGATACCGTGGATTCCGGTCAGGCCGTGTGGCCGCAGGCGCTCGTCCGCAACAACGGCACGCAGGATGAGACCTTCCTCATGTTCTTCAAGATGTCCGACGAGGGCTACGACCATTGGAGCATGGCGCGGAGATTGCCGCCCGGACAAGAGACTCTGCTCACCTTCACCCCGTGGACCCCGAAGTTCCCGGGCGACCACTACTACTACGGTCAGCTCGTCGCGTCCGACATGGACCCGTCGAACGACATCCTGGACGGCAGTGTCTTCGTGCGCATCGGCGCGGGCATTCAAGACGCGGCGGACGATGGACGCGGAACGATGAAAGCCGGCCCTACTATAGTCCGCGGCGTGCTGTTCCTGCCGCGGGACATGACCGAAACCGCCGAGGTTTCGGGTCGTACCCCAAGGTTCTCGCTGCTCGACATCAGCGGACGTAAGGCACAGGACCTGCACATCGGCGCAAACGACGTGCATGCGTTGACGCCGGGGGTGTACTTTGTCCGAGCAGTCCGAGCGCAGGCCGAGGCACAGGCCGTCACCAAGGTAGTCATAGCGAGGTAGACCAAGGCTGGTTCGGTTCCGGGCGGGTCCTGTGAAGGAGTCGACCCAACGGTCGTGCCGGGGGCGGGCTGCAGACGCGGCGGCCTAGCGGTGGATGGTCAGCTTGCCTGCCGGCTCGCCCTGACCCGGGCGCACGAAGTAGATGCCGTCGGCCAGCCGGCTGACGTCGTTCGTTCCGGGCCTGAGCAGCAGCACTTTCCTGCCCGCTGCGTCAACCATCCAGGCGCTGTTCTTCCCCAGTAGACGGACTGCGCAAGAAGCCACGGTCGGCAGTACCAAGACTCGACCGCACGGCGGCGCGGCCGGTCCCTCGACCAGGCCGACCTGGACGTGGTTCGTCTTGTAGAAAACCTCCTCCTGCGAGCCGAACCGCTGGTCCCAGAACAGGAGATGGACGTAGCCGGCCTGGTCCAGCACCGGCTTTGCCGGCCCGGTCGCCACGTCGTACCATGTAAGCATTGTCGAGTCGGTCCATTGTCCTGAGCCCGGGTCATAGCGCCGGTAGGCGAGCGCCCAGATGCCCTGGTTCCCGACGTGAGTCAAATGCCGCTCGCCCGTCGTCTTGTTCACACCGACCATAGGTCGGGGCGCTCCAGCCCACGAGTAGAAGTGCGTTACCGCTCCCCACGACGTCGAGTCCCGGTCCCAGATTCGGTAGTGGATTCGCAGCTCCGGCCCGCCGCCGGTGTACACGAGGTGGATGTCGCCGCTGGAGTCGGAGTCAACGTCCGGCTGGATGGTCTCGTAGCCGTGAAAGGTGATGCGTGCGGGAATGGACCAGGAGTCGCCGTTGTGGAACCGTTGCCAGAGTTGCTGCGTGTCGGTACGCGCGTCCTGCCACACGATGTGGGCCCAGCCGTCTTCGGTCGCGTGGACGTCGTAGTAGCCGGTCGGCACCGCCTCGGCGCCTGTGATGTTTTGCGGGATGGTCCAGCCTGAGCCGTTGTTGTAGCAGTAGACGATTTCGGGCGGGACCTCGCGTTCCCTGAGCCAGAACGCGAAGACCGTGTCGCCGGCGACGATAACCAGGGGCCGGCCCGAATACCCGAGCGAATCCTGGTAGGTCAAACGCGTTTCCGGGTCCCACTCGCCGGTCGCTCCGTCACGCCGCCGGTACCCGACGTCGAAGTAGGTGTAAGGTCCGCCCCACCGGCGCATGAAGACCACGTGGGCGCTGTTGTCCGGGCCGACCGCGATGTCGGGCGTATTGTGCACCGTGTCCAGGTTGCCGACCGAGACGATCTCGCTCCAGCCGGTCGAGTCCTTGCACCGGTAGTGGATTTCGTCATAGCCGCCGAGCCGGCGGTTGTCCTTCCACACCGCGTGCAGCCGGCCGAGGTTGTCGATAGCGAGCGCGGGGTCGCGCGATTCCTGTCCGTCGTTCAGGCTGAGCAGCGTATCCGGGGTCCAGCCCGGCGGCGAATCGAGCGGCGCCGCGACGAGCAGCAGCACCAACGTAAGAACTGTCACGTCATCACCTGACTAGATATTGTAGTTATAGCCGGCCGTCGTTCGTTGTCAATTCCTGCCGTTGCGGGTGCCGCAACCCCGTGGCGAGAACGCAGACCCGAAAGCTACACTGTCGGATTAGAGCGGGAGAGGCCTGCCGAACCCGTACGCGTCCGTGACCAGGGCGGCGACACCTCCGGCCGATGTCGGCGGGAAGCACGGGCGGCCAGCGGGTTTCCTGCACAACGCCCTGTTTTCTAATGCCGTCCGCAGATGGGTAGCCGCCGGACTTAAACACAAGCCACCAATACTCAAGCAGATAGACTAATGGGAAGCCATGGCTGGCAAGTAAACCGGGGTTGGCAATAGCCATGTATTATGGGCCATAAGGTCAATATAATCAATATCAGCCTTAACTATATCAACATTTAGTGAAACTTTTCCTTGACATTCAGCGTCTTAAGGTTAAGATGACAGGCATGAGTGAGCAAAGAAGCCTTAACGCCGGCAGCCACAGGGCTGTTGCGCTGGAGGCATGCCTGATTTCCGCAATGGGTCTGAAAGCGAAACTGGAGGTCTTGATGAGCAAGACGCTGACCGTGGTGATGGCTGCGGCGCTCGTCGCGGCCCTGTTCGTCGGAGCGACCGCGAATGGTCGCGCGCAAGCCGGCCGCAGCGAGTACCAGCAGGGAACCATGCCCGAAGTAGTGGTCAAAGCCGAGATGCCGAGACTCGTCATGCCGACCGTGGAAGTATATGCGTTCCGGGCCGTGGCGGCGATTCGCACGGCCGAAGATGTCTTCTAGGAGCAGAGCCATGGCACGCAAGGGACTGGTTTCACGCTGCCCGGTCTGTGATTCGGGGATGACGGTTTCGGAACTGACATGCGAGTCATGCGGAACGTCGGTACGCGGGCGGTTCCCGGTTCCCGACCTCTGTCGGCTGCCGGATGAACTCTACCAATTCCTGGTGGTCTTCATCAAGAACCGCGGGGTGATTCGGGATGTGGAAAAGGAACTGGGGATTTCCTATCCGACTGTGCGCTCGCGCCTCGACGCGGTGCTGGCAGCGCTGGGGTTCGGAGAGCAGGGCCCCGGCGCCGATTCAGGCCAGGTGATTGAAATGCTCGAGCGCGGAGAGATTACGGCGGAAGAAGCCGAGAAGATGCTCCGCGGCGACAGCCAAGAGAAGCAGGAGTGAAGGTGGTACTGCCATTTGTGCCGTGGCCGGACGACGAAAGCTCGGGCCAAGCAGAGCAGGACCGGGGCAAGAAAGTCGGCAAGCGGCAGAGGAGATGAGGAGAGTCCAATGAGCAACGAAAGAGACCGGATTCTGAGACTGCTGGAAGACGGCAAGATAACCGCCGACCAGGCAACGCGCCTGATTGAGGCGCTGGGTTCGGAGAGAAGCGAGAGCGACTTCGAGATGCCGCATACCCACTTCGGGCCGCGGCGCCACTTCCGGGTGCACACGCGCCCGCGGGGCCTCGCCATGGTCCCCGACGTCGTGGCGACCGCGGTCGCGTCGGCGATGAAGAAAGGCTTCGCTGAGCCGGGCGAGGAGCGGACGAGCGAATTCCCGGGCAAGCGCGACCTGCTGGTGAAGAGCGTGAGCGGCGACCTCGACGTCACGCGCGGCGAAGAGGGGCGGGTCGCGCTCAGCTACTCGGGCGGAATGGTCAAAGTACGTTCCAGCGGCGAGCAGGTCATTGTCCGGACGATGGCCGGCGACGTCGCGGCGACAATGCCGCCTGACGGCCGGATCGAGCTCGAAGTCGTGTCGGGCGACGTGTCCGTCAGCCAGGGCAATGCGTGCATCGAGGTCAAGACCGTGTCCGGGGACGTCGGCATCAAACAGGCTGCCGGCGGCGCGCAGGTCAAGACCGTGTCCGGCGACGTCAACCTCGACGGCGTGAGCGGCGACCTTGTGATTGAGACGCGGTCCGGGGACGTGGACATCGTTCCGTCCGGGCCGATCTCGGGCCGCGTGTCAACGGTCGCCGGCGATGTCACGGTCGCGCTTCCCAAGGACGCGGACCTGCTGCTCGAGCTGGATATTGAGGAAGACGGCGACATCGAGGTCGATGACGACCTTCCGCACGAAGTGCTGGAAGAGAGCGATGGCCACCTGAAGGTGAAGTTCGGGGCCGGAAGCAGCACGCTGGTTGTAAAGACAAGCGACGGCGACATCGACATTCGCGCGGCCGAAGAGCACTAGGACGCTACGAGCGGATACAAGATGAGAGATGTGAGAAGTGAGAAGTCAAGAATGAGGACCCATGGACAGAGGAGGAATGGATGATACGGACGATAATCTGGGGACTGGTCATAATCGCAATCGGGATGTGGATATGGCTGGCCAAGCTCGGCATCATCACTTCGGGCATAGTGTTCAGCCGCGACTGGCCGGTAATCATCGTCATAGCGGGATTGCTCACGGTCGGCGAGGGCATTTCCTGGGCGTTCCGGCGCGGGAGGAGAAAGTGAGGCGGATGATCGGCTGGGGTATCTTCCTCGTCTTACTCGGCGCCTGGATCTGGCTCTCGGCGCTCAACGTGCCGTATATGGTCTTCAGCCGCGACTGGCCGCTGCTCATTGTGGCCTTCGGCATCTACGTCATCTACCGTCGCATGGTCCGGTATCGCCGGCAACATCGCAAGAGCGCGTCACAGGTGATAACCGACCTCGAGTCCGGGAAGATCGATGTGGACAAAGCGGTCGTGGAAATCAGGAGGTCGCGATGAACGACGAGCAGGACCGGGTACTGAAGCTGCTTGAGGAGAAGAAGATAACCGCGGAAGAGGCGTCGAAGCTGCTCGACGCCATCCGGCGCAGCGAAGGCGGCACGGGTGCGCGCAACAAGTTCCTCAAGGTGCGGGTGTTCCCCAAGGGCTCGGACCGGCCCAAGGTCAACGTAACCCTGCCCATCGGCCTGGTGAAGTGGGGGATGAACTTCATCCCGGACGAGGCCAAGGCCAAGATCGAGGAACAGGAGATCGACATGAAGATGATCTCGGAGGCGCTGGAAAAGGGCATCACCGGTAAGATCGTCGACGTGGACGAAGACGAACACGGCAACCACGTCGAAATCTGGCTCGAATAGCCGAGGACTGCTTCAAGATACGTGCGGGTGCGATTCGCACCCGCACGCTGTTCATACGGGAGGGCGGCCTACCTCAGTCCGAACTCGGCGGTAACGGTTACCGTCACATCCTTCTGGCGGGTCGAGGTGCTGTAGATGCCATAGTCCGAGACCTCGGTCGAGTACGGCTCGGTGATCTGGAAGATGCCGGCCCTGGCCGAGCGCATCGCACCGATGCCGGAACCCGAGTTCTTCGCAATCTCGACTGCTCGCTGCTTCGCATCGCGAGCGGCTTCGGCCAGCAGCTCCTTCTTGATTCCGGGCAGCTTCGAGAAATAGTACTCAAGCGAGGACGATTGCAGCGCGACTCCCTTCTGGAACATCTCGTCGGGATTGAGCGCCAGCTTCTCGACCGTGTTCAAGTCCTTTGAAATCACGTAGACGCTCTGAATGAAGCTGTAGCCGGTGTTGTTGCCGTTGTTATCGTAGACCGGGTTTCGATTGATGGGCTGCACCGATATCTCTGAGTCGCCGATGCCGGCAGCCTTGAGCGCCGCCATCAGGGCCTCGAAGGTCTTGCGCGTGTCGGAATAGCCGATACTGACGTCGCCCAGCCCGGTGTTCCGGCCGACCGACACCCGCCACTTCACGATGTCCGAATCATACCGCTTGGTGGCCGCCCCGACGACGCGAATGGTATTGCCCTGGGCCCGGGCACGGTAGAAGTAGTTCCCGAGCACCGCGGCCCCGACCACGAGACTGATACCGAGGATAATTGCCGTGAATCTACGCATAAGACACTATAGCCAAGCCCGCGACGCAGTAAAGGGTACGAGCACCGGAACCAGTCATGCAGGACTCGCGGGCGGAGGTGTCAAATCGGAGAGGGATTGGGGATGAGGAATCAGGGACTAGGGACCGGCTGTCAGTCGGCTTGAGCTTGAGCTGGCAGAGCTGTGACGAAGTCACTAGGCGGGATTGGGGCGTGGAACCGTTGCCCCTGCCGTGCAGTGGCTTCATGATCCTTGATTGTCACCGGAACCACCCGGGAGTCACTGCGCCGCGGGCGCGGCAGGGAGGGATTTCAGGCATACTCCTACAGTTGACATAACTTGCAGGATGTGCGAGAACAAACGGGAGGAGTAGATCACCCGCCTCTGTCGTGGGGCGCCGGCGGGTTTCCACGCGGGGCAATCGCCATCGTTGACTCGCCTGACGGCCCGGTCTAGAATGAAGGCGACTCGGGGCAAGGCAGACGGAAGGGCCTGCCGAAACGACGCCCTCGACGCCGATTCGCAGAAGAGCTGTTCATGTGAGGAGCATGATATGGTAATCGGCATTATGCGCAGTCTGTCCGCCCGGAACTCAGCCGCCCGCAAACGGGCCGCGAAGGCCGAGGCATTCCTGTGCGCGATGGCGCTGGGGACCCTATTGGTATCGGCCTCCTCCGCCCAGGTGATCGAGGGCTGCATCCAGTTGCCGGACACGTTCGGCCCGCTGGTGGGACCCTATCATCTAGCCTGGGACGCTGACTCGGCGCATCCTCGGCTCTACGTTGGCAGCGAGAGTGGCGATGTTGTGGTAGCGCATGCCTTCACCTACAAGCGGTTGGCTCGCATCCACACCAAGCCAGTGCATGAGATGCTCTACTGTCCTCCGCATCGGAAGTTGTACTTCACCGAGCGGGACAAAGACACGCTGGCGGTGATAGACTGTGTATCGAACCAGGTCATATCCCGAATTCCGATAAAGGGCCGGCGACCAACGATGGTGTACAACCGCTTCAATGACCGGTTATACTGCGGCAGCGGACCGCTGACCGTCATAGACTGCGCGACCGACAGCATTCTTCACACTATCTCAGCCAGCGGTCTGTCCATGGCCTTTGACTCAACCGACCAGAAGCTCTACTGCGGAAGCTACAGCCCACTCACCGTGGTGGACTGCACCGGTGACAGCGTCGTTGCGGTCATCCCAAGAGTGGTGACGGGGAATCGGCCCCTTGCCTACAACAAGACCGCCAGCAAGGTCTATGCCGTTACGGTCGATACGCTCGTAGCCATCGGCACTGACTCGGACAGTGTGGTGAGCCGACTCAGATTCGCCGGCCTCAGTGCGTTACTCGCCTGTGATCCGCAGGCGAACCGGGTCTACTGCTGGTCCGCTAGCCCTTGGCCTCAGCGTCTCTACGCTGTAGATTGCGCCGGCGACACAAGCATCTACGTGCAGTACTTCGACGACGCTGCGCTGGGGCTGGCTTGTGACCCGCTTCGGGACAAGGTCTACATCACCGTCTACCGAGGCGCGCACATCCTGAACGGGAGCACAGGTTCATACATTACCGGCGTGGGGGTAGACGGCAGGCATTCCGTCCCGCTTCACAGCCCCGAACTGGGTCAAGTATTCTGCGTGCCGGACAGCGAGGCGCTGTTCGCTATCAGTTGTGCTAGCGACACCGTGGTCGGCGGCGTCCCGACGACGGTCTGGCCACGACGGTTCTGTTTGGACACCGTGCTGAACAAACTCTACTTCCTGGCCGGGCGTCACGCAGTCGGGGTGGTAGACTGCGCGCGCAACGTGACGTCCTACATGTGGCAGTGCGACGAGCCCGAAGTGATGGGACACAATCCGCTGAGGAACAAGCTGTACTGCGGCAGTCGCAATGGCTACGGTATCGTTGTTGTCTTTGACTGCATGGGCGACACGGCTATCAAGACCATCTACGTGGGAGGCCGAGTAGTGGCGTTGCACTGGCATCCTGGGCGCGACAAGGTCTATGCATTCCTGCAGCACTTGGCTGGATACTCAGTTGCCGTCATAGACTGCGCAGCCGACAGCGTCATCGGCAGTATTATCCTGCCCGATTACTTCCCACGGGAACAGTTCCTCGTGCCGGAGACGGACCGGCTCTGGATCCTCCACAACTACGGGTTCGCAGTCGTCGACACGAAGTACGACTCGGTCGTCGTTGACACTTTGACAGGTGGTTGGCACACCCTCGAGGATGCTTGCGTCGCTCCGGCTGACCGTAAGATCTACATCTCGGGCCAAGAGTGCCTCTACGTGATAGACATGGAGAACACGGCGCACATCGAGAGCTTGCCGAGGCCAGATGAGTTCTATCACTACCTGTACTATGCTGCGTCGGCGCGCAAGCTCTACTGGGCATGCCGCAACGACATTGGCATCCCCGACAGCGTGTACGTTGTTGACACCAGGACGGACAGTGTTGTGTCAAAGCTACTGGGGGCATCGTCGACTTCCGGGATGTGCCTGGACCGCAGCGGCGATTACGTCTACGCCAGCGGATCGACTGACACACTTTTCTACACGATTGATACGCGCACAGACTCTGTCGTCAAGCGGTTCCGCGTGCCCCTGAACCTTCAAGGCTTCGCGCTCAATCCACGCACGCACCGCATCTACTGCGAACCCTACTGGGATGACTGCTATCAACTAGGTCGCGCCTGCATCTCCGTCATCTACGACAGTGCTGGTGTAAGTCTGTGTGACGAACTGGCGAAGCCCGTCGACAGCGCACCGTACGTCACGTTCATTCGTCGCGGCAAGCCACTGTGTAGCGCTGAGGCTGCGGTGCTCTACGACGCGACAGGTCGCAGCGCCGCAGTCCTGCGGCCGGGCCTGAATGACATCACGTACCTGGTGCTGGGTGTGTATTTCTGGCAGTCTTCCGCAGATCGGCAAGCTCGAAAAGTGCTCATCTTGAGATAGGAACACTTCGGAGAACCAGGGAGAACCAGGGACACTTCCCATGGAGAACCAGGGACACTTCCCATATTTCTTGACTCCTCGGGTTTGGTGGTTAAGCTCCGGCATGCCGAGGATAGCCCGAGTTGTTGCGGTCGACCTGCCGCATCATGTGACACAGCGCGGCAACAACCGCGGCCAGGTGTTCTTCAGTGATGATGACAAGCGGTTCTACCTCTGGACCTTGGCCCAGTATCGAAGGAAATACGCGGTTGACATCTGGGGCTACTGCCTGATGGACAACCACATGCATGTCCTGGCGGTGCCGCACGAACCCGACTCACTGGCGCGATGCTTTGCCGGTACGAACCTGATCTACACTCAGTATGCCAACCGCAAGCAGGGCCGGAGTGGCAGACTCTGGCAGAACCGGTTCTTCTCCTGTCCGGTAGACAAAGACGAGTACCTCTGGCCGGTGCTCCGGTACATCGATCGTAACCCGGTCCGTGCGGGAGCGGCGCGTCAGGCATTGGACTGTCCATGGTCGAGCGCCCGCCATCACATCACCGGCGAGGCAGACGCGCTGCTGAACGAGCCGGACTGGCTGCTTGAAGAACTGCGGGAACGGAAGTACCGCAGCTATCTGAGAGACGAGCCTGAGGAACTGGTGTCAGAGATACGGCGGAGTGCCGGGACCGGACGGCCACTGGGAGACGCTGCCTTCCTCGCGACGCTGGAGTCACGGCTGAATCGAGAGATAGGCGTCAGGAAGCCAGGCCGGCCGCTCTTAGGAAAATAGGGGAAGTGTCCCTAATAAAGGGGGCGTCTCGACACGCCGGGATTCAGGAGTGTGAAGAAGGCGGTGGTCGCCAGATAGGCGGGAGTCGAGAGTCCGAGGTAGAGAGCAGAACGGAAGTCGAGAGGGGGCGACTGCAAAGCCGCCCCCTACTCGATCCGCCAAACGTCGCGGGCTGTGCGGGTGGCTCTGGCTAGGTCCGGGTCATTCGCCCTTCGACCAGTGCGGTGATGCGGTCGCGGAGCATTGTTAGTACGGGCAGCTTTGCGACTCCGACTTCCGTTGCCCAACGTTCGAGCTCCTCCAGCTTGGGCTTGAGTTTCTGCTCGTCCTTGCTGCGGCTGAGCAAACGATACAACTTCCGTGCATAGACCCTTATCCAGGCCGCGTCGGCCGAGGCCGGCTTGATGCCCGCGGCTGAAAGCTCGCCTTCGACAAGCCGATTCAGGCGGCGCTGCGCTTCCTGTGCGCGGGCATAGGCCCTGGCGTTTCCTATTCGCTTCGCCAGCGGCTCGGGTTTCTGCCTTGAGCGCGTGACCCCGTGGTCGTACTTCTCGACGGCCTTTGCTACGCTTGCCGACAGCTTGCGCGCGAGACTGCGGACGCGCTTGTACCCGCGTTGCTCAATCACAGTTGGCTGTGAGGTGTAGGCGTTGAGGAGGTCGGCGATGTCGTTGAACGAAGCCTTGCACGCCCGCAGATAGTCGGCCACAAAGCCGAGCGAGGGGTAGCGGGCTTTGCCGAGTTCGACCCTGCCGATGAGTTGATGGTTGCCTTTCCCTTGCCTGCCCATTAGCACCGCCAGTTCCTGCTGGGTCATGCCCTCGCGCAGCCTGAGTTCCCGCAAGCGCCGCCCCATCTCCGGGGTGAATTTGAACATCTCTTTCGACCGGCTCATATTGTCCGCATGATACCAATAAGACTCATGCGGGTCAATGGCGCAGATGAAGGATAAGACGATGATTCAGAGGAGGTTGGGGGCAGTCAGCGAGTCGCCCTGGGGGTCGCTCCGGGGACGGTTCCCGAGGTGGTTCGCAGCGTGGTTCCCGGGGTGAATCTCGGGGAGATTCTACGGGTGGTGTTCAGGGCGATTCGTGAGGCGACCCGAAGGGCGACTGCGAAGGTGATTCAGTACGCGACTGCCCGTGCTACCCCGACCGTGACTTCCGCCGCAACCTGCCGCGTCACTCTCAGGGTGACTCGCGGCACAACCCGCAGAACAACCTGCGGAACTACCTGCAGGATTACTTGCGGGGCTATCTGCAGGGCGACTTCCGGGTCTACGGGCGAGACGATGACGCAGCGTGCAACGGTGTCGACGTTGTGCGGCGTGTCGCGCGGTACCGAGACTTGGAGTACGGGAGCGCATCTCCCGCCTTTCCGGAAAAGCGGCAGCCATGCTGCCGCACTCCAAAGAGCTTCGCTCCCGGAGCGCAGTACGTGCGCCCCTGTTGCCTATCAGGAAACGGTGGCTACCGGACGCTACCGAGACCCTGCGACCTGGTCGACCTGGTAGATGACAGGGCCGTATCCGTGTCCGTCAGTGTCAATCTGTGGTTGTTCATTCGCACTTCTGGTTTCTGGATTCTAACTTCTGAACTATCCGGACCCGACTGCGACTACGGCAGGTCGGTAGACTTCAGTTCGAACTTCCACGTCGGCTGGGTGAAAGCCTCGCCCTTCACCGCCCCGAACCCTTCCGCGTAACAGACTCGGTAGTAATGCTGACCGAGCAGCCCGTAGTAGTCCACCTCGTAGCAGTTCTTGAACGTCCCGGCAGGAACAAGCACGTCCGTCTTGCCGGACACCACTGCCGAGTCGGTCCAGAGCAAGTAGGTCCAGCGCCAGACCGCGACCGAGTCGAGAGGCTGCACCATGACCATGAGGGGCGCTGAGCCGCCGCTGGCCCCAAGCCAGGTCGTGTCTCCGCTCACCGTGTAGAAGCACGACGTGTCGGCGTCGAGATTGCTGAACGGGAAGACGTTGGCAAGCGTCACGCCGCTATCAGTGACGGCCTTCGCGTAGTGCTTCACCTCGCCGACCTCAGTCACAGTGATGGTGAAGGTCCCTTCTCCCGCTGAACCCGTCAGGTTGTATGTCCACCTGCTGCCAAGCTCCAGCGGAAACCAGCCCTTGGACACCTTCTTGTGGCAGCTAACTGTCAACAACGTCACGCAGACGAAGAGTAGAGCAAGAAGCCTGACGCGCTTTGTCGTCACCGGGCGAATTCTAGGATTCGTTCCCAAGATGTCAAGCACGCTGGACGGAGCAGTCTGGCGAGTTCGCTACTCGCGAGTCCCTACGTTCTACTTCTTCTGCTCGATATCCTGCAGGGCGCACTCTGCGGCCACTCTCACGCTTTTCTCGCTGTCATTGGCCAGACCCTTCAGCAGCAGCCTTGCGCGGACGTCTCCGATCTCCTTGAGCACGCTCACGGCTTTTCGTCGAGCATGAGATATGTGATACCATCGGGAGATATCATTCTCGTGCTTCGGCTGTTGGAGCGCCAGAACTTCTGAGGCTACTGCGAACGCCAACTCGGTGTCCGTGCCAGCAAGACGTAATGCTGCTCCCGCGCGCAACTCAGGGTTGCCTGACTGCGTAGCATCTCGGAAGTACTGATAGATTGTGTCGAGGGCCTCGGGTCTATCACGATAGGCGTCTATGGAGGTGCCAACGACCCGGAAGGCGTTCGACGGGACCGCTCTGGGGTCGCTATCTCCCATTGCGAGCGCTGACCTGAACACCGGCAGCGCCACCTGCAACTCACCGAGTTGAAAGAGCGCAGCCGCCGCGCCCACGTGGACGGCCTTGTTCAACACCGCTGTGTGTCCGCTGTCTCTTTCTGGTGGCCCAAAACGGCGCTCAAGAGTGAGATTCTCCTTCAAGACGGGAATTGCTGCCTTGCATCCCATGCTGCCGAGGAAATCCGCAGCAAGCAGCAGTGCGTCACCCGTCGGCCGAGTCAGGGTGTCCGACATCACTTCGATTAGTATCGGCATCGCGCGTGGGTCCCGGGAGTTGGTGATCCACAGCACCAGCTCCTCGTACTCGAAAGGCGAGTTTCGCGCCGCTGGCTGATGGAGTTGTCTTATGTACCTGGCTAGATTGCGTCGATGCAGTTGCCGCATCTTCCTCGTGTAGTCGTACTCCTCCGCAGCTTGGGCTACGGCTGCCGCCAGTGAGGTGAGAACGATGGCCGTCAGCAGAAGCCACGTCGTGCGCATCCGCATCTTGGATTCAGGCTATGGCGATTCCGGCCAATGTCAAGAGCGCCTAAAACAGCCTCGGCGAGGCCGCATTGCGCTAGACCTCGGGCTCGTGAGCGAGCCGGTCTAGCATGTCGGCGACAAGCGGCTCAGTCTCAGGTACGTTTCGATTGGCGACTTCCCAGATGATCTGCATATCGACGCCGAAGTACTCATGAGAGATGATGTTGCGCAGGCCGATCATACGGTGCCACTCAACGTCGGGATACTTCGCTCTGAGTTCTTCCGGGATGTTCCTCGCGGCCTCGCCGATGACCTCGAGGTTGCGTAGAACCGCGTCCATTGTCCTCTCGTCTCTGATGAACTCTGCGTAGGTAAGACCGGCCGTGTACTGCCGGACTTTGGTCTTGGCTTGCTTAAGGTCTTCGAGCCGAGTCCTGACCGGACGGTTAGTCACGCGTAGACGACTTCGCTCAAGACACGGTCGCGATACTGTGGTTTGAGCGCAGGAGAAGTCACGAGGTCGACGCGCATCCCGAGCACCTTCTCCAGGTGTTCTTTGACATCGACAATCTCCCATCCGATGGGCGCGGAGAACTCAACGAGTACGTCTACGTCGCTCGCTTCTGTCTGCTCGCCGCGGACGTACGAGCCAAAAAGGCCCAGGCGCTTGACGTGAAACCGCGCAGCCAGCAGCGGTAGCGCGTTCCTAAGTGCGGTCTCTATCTCGGTTCGGGTCTTCATTGGCGCTTGTCCTCTACAATCAGGTTAGGCGTGGCGGGCCATATGTCAAGCAGGTCAAGCAGGTTAACGCTGCGGCGTCTCACGGCAGACTGCGACGGAGGCGGGCGGATTACTTGCGTTTGAGGCGGAGCCGACTAGAATGGCGCGGATGAGAACACGCTCTACCCATTACGCGCAACGTAAGAAGTCAAATGCTCGGGATGCGGTCCGAAACCCTGTGGGGCGAAAAAGGGGACAGTCCCTCGGAGCAGTTCATCCGATTCGCTGCGGTACAGTCCCCATTTTCGCGGGCCATGCTGCTCTGCTATGTCTGGTTCTGGTTATGTCTACCGCCGGTTGCGGGACGGCGTGCAGGTGCTGCCGGTCCGAAACGGTATCAATCGCCACCGCGCCGGAGCGGGTGCAGGTAGACGGCAGGGAGTACACGCTGAGCGCAAGTGCCTGGCGCGATTTCCAGCCGATTGCCCCGCCTGACGGGCAGCCGCTCATCGTTGTCGTGAAGGTGTCGCCGACCGACGCGCAACCATTGCCGGGCGGCCTCGCCATCGACCGAGTATGGGTGGTGCACGGCAAGGACCGGTGGTCGGTGAAGCCCGAGCCGGCCAGCCTGCGGGGAGTGACCACGCCCACAGACCTGGAGACCGCGGTCCGCGGCGGGCCGAAGTGGGGACCGGGAATCAAGGTGGATGTGGTGGCAAGGCTGAGGCAGGGGAAGAAGACATACCTCGTGAAGGCGACTGGAATAGAGATAAAGCGAACCGACTGAGGACGAAGGCAGAAGCCAGAAGCGAGATGCTAGAAGCTAGAAGTAGCGGGCAGAGGAAAAGCGGCAGCTCTACTGCCGCACTCCAAGACGTATTACGGAGAGCATGAAATACTG
>DDXO01000006.1:25555-26864 GCA_002347155.1 Caldifarciminota bacterium UBA2258 | reverse complement strand
ACGCGGCCGCAATCCGGTACAGTCTCCGTTTTCGGCCATGTCACTCGCGGCCGGTTTTCCTAAGCGCCGCAACAAGCCCGAATGAGTCGTGGTCATGCTGCTTGGGCTCTGCCTGGATGAAGTCGAGTGTGGCCAGATACCCGTCGAAGTCGAACCCGTTACGCTCCGGCAGATGTGAGTAGAGATGGAACAGCCGCGCCTCCGCCCAGCCCCGAAGCGCGCCGAACTCCGCGTGCCTGCGCCCGAGGCTCAGCATCAGCCATTGCAGCCGGTTCATCAGGTAGCCACCGCGTTCCTCGCTTCTGACCGACTCCGACACGATGCGATCAGACACCAGCCTGTGCACGTCGAACTCCTCGAACGGGCTCCGGTCGCCGAGGAACTGCGCCAGCGAGCTGTAGGTGTACTCGACAAAATGAGCGGCGTACCCCGAGAACGGTCGTGGGAACGCCGCCCGGTCAAGGGTAGTGAGCACCATGCTGCCGCCGGCCGGTAGCGCGTTGTAGACCTGACGCAGCAATCCCTCGGCCTCTTCCTCAGGCAGGTGCTCGAACACCTCAAGGAGCAGTACGGCATCGACACCGACAAGCCGCTCCGGCTGTATCGTCCGCGCGTCGAGGTGGCTGAAACTCAGGCCGTCGCGCTCGAAGCGTTCCCTTGCGCTTGCCAGCAGGTGCTCGGAATAGTCGGTCGCCTCGATTGTCCAGCCGTCGGGCATCACCTGGGCGAACGCGCTGGTCAGCACTCCGCTGCCGCAGCCAAGCTCCAGCAGCCTTAGCGGGGCGCGGGACATCCCCGGAAAACGGGGACTGTACCGCNNCCTCCCTGGGACTGTCCCCGCTTTCCGGAGAAGACCGTGTCCCAAGCCGGTGTCCGTCGCGAAGCACGGACAGCACCGCCGCGTAGTTGGCGCAGTGGTGAAGCTGGAGCCTGCGGTCCCGTTGCTGCTCCACGCTTCCGCCTTCGAGGTTGCCGAATTCGCGCGACGTCTCGAGACGCTGGAACTCGTCCCAGATGCGCCTCACGTCGTCACGAAACGCATCCCCGTCGCTCTGATTGGGCCGGTCTGGCACGGGACAGAATATCAGACTCGGCCCGTTCCGCAACACCCACGGGAATTGACGAATGACGACTGCCGATTGTCGAATGACCGAACACTGGGCCACACGACCACTAGATCACTATCTCCCGCCTCTCCGCTTGACTCTCGGCGTTCCTGCCAATAGCATTCTCGTTCATGGAAAGCGTCGAGCTCTCGCGCATTCGCAACATCGGCATTGCCGCGCACATCGATGCCGGCAAGACGACC
>DDXO01000006.1:0-25527 GCA_002347155.1 Caldifarciminota bacterium UBA2258 | reverse complement strand
CCCCGCATCGCGTTCGTGAACAAGCTCGACCGCACCGGCTCCGACTTCTACCGCGTGCTCAAGATGATGCAGGAGAAGTTCGAGCAGATACCGGTTGCGGTGCAGTTGCCCATCGGCTCCGAGGACGAGTTCAACGGCATGGTCGACCTCGTCGCCCAAAAGGCATTCACCTGGCACAGCGACGACCTCGGTGTGGCCATCGAGGAAGTGCCGATTCCCGAAGACCGCCGCGCCGAAGTCGCCGACTACCGGCACCGGATGATTGATGTCTTGACCACGTTCGACGAGCAGTTGCTGGAGAAGTACATGGCCGGCTCGCCCATCGGCGAGGACGACCTGAAGCGCGCCCTGCGCCGGGGCTGCATCTCGCTCCGCATCGTGCCGGTTTTCTGCGGCAGTTCGTTCAAGCACAAGGGCATCCAGAAGTTGCTCGACGGCATCGTCAACTACCTGCCGTCCCCGCTCGATGTCCCGCCCGCACGCGGCACCAATCCCAAAAGCGACAAGGAAGAAACCCGGCCGTCCGACCCGAAGTCGCCTTTCTCCGCGCTGCTGTTCAAGCTCGCCGCCGACCCGCAGCGCGGCATGCTCGCCTACGTCCGCGTCTACTCGGGCAGGGTCGAGCAGGGCGAGGTCGTGATGTCGGTCCCCGACATGAAGCGCGTGCGTATCCAGAAGCTCGCCATCATGCACGCCAACCGCCAGCAGGAAGTCGAGGCGCTCTCGGCCGGCGAGATCGGCGTGGTCATCGGGCTGAAGGAGCCGCGCACCGGTCAGACCCTGGCCGACCTCGCGCACCCGATTGCCTTCGAGCCCATCAAGTACCCCGAGCCGGTCGTGTTCCTCGCCATCGAGCCCAGGACCAAGGCCGACGAGGACAAGCTCCACACCTCACTCGACACGCTCGCGCTCGAAGACCCGACCTTCAAGGTCCGCACCGACGAAGAGACGGGCCAACTCATCCTCTCCGGCATGGGTGAACTGCACCTCGAGATCCTCATCGACCGGCTCGACCGCGACTACAAGGTCGCGGTTCACTCCGGCAAACCGCAGGTCTCCTACCGTGAGACGGTCACCACGCCGGCCACTGCCGAGGGACGCTTCATCCGTCAGTCCGGCGGCAAGGGCCACTACGCGGTCGTCAAACTCATGCTCGAGCCCTCGCCCGAAGGCAACGCGGTTGTGGACGAACTCAAGCCCGGGACCCTGCCGCGCGAGTTCGCCGCGGCAGTTACTCAGGCAATCCACGACAGCATGGAATCGGGCGTGCTCGCCGGCTACGCGGCAGTGAACGTGAAAGCCCGCGTACTCGACGGCGCGTGGCACGAGCAGGACTCAGCCGACGTAGACTTCAAAGTTGCTGCGAGTCAGGCGTTCCGGGAGGCATTCATGGCCGCGTGCCCGACCTTCCTCGAACCGATAATGGAGCTCGAGGTCGTGACCCCGGACCAGTACCTCGGGAGCGTGCTCGGCGACATCACCTCCCGCGACGGCAAGATACTGCACCTGGAAGCGGTCAAAGGTCACCAGATAATCAAGGCCGAGTTGCCCCTGATCAAGACCTTCGGCTACGCCACTACGCTCCGCTCCCTCTCTCAGGGCCGCGCCGCAAACTCCATGCAGTTTTCGCACTTCAGCCGGGTGGACCAGCCTACCCGCGAACGCCTCTACCCGCTCTTCGCCGGCAAGCCGCAGTAACAGCCCAAGCACAGGTTCCAGGCCGCGACTACGACCTTGCGGACGTGGACCATGCCACGGGTTCCGTTCTCCGTCTCTGAACGATGGCAACCGGACGCGCGTACGGGCGGCAGAGTCAATCCGATTCGCCGCAGAGTTCGACCTCGCCGATCCGGACGAGGCCCGCCTGCCTCATCCTTGTGAACGGCGCAAATGACAGTTGCGGAGACGGCAAATGGCGTTCTATCGGACTTGCCAGGCCCAGGAATCAGGGAGAGACGTCGCTTGCGAACTTCTGCCCCAGCGTGCTGTCGCGACCGTTCGACACTCAGTCAACGGCCCGAACGAGTTCCTCGGCCTTGGCGATGAACTGGCCGGCACCGACCAGCAACCTCTCCAGTTCGAGACGCTCCGGCCGCACATAGTCGCCATAGTCGCTCTCCAGACGTTCATCAAACGCTACGTCAATGAACTGGGCCAGGTCGGTCGGGAACAG
This sequence comes from Caldifarciminota bacterium UBA2258, assembly GCA_002347155.1. Taxonomy (GTDB): domain Bacteria; phylum Hydrothermota; class Tepidihabitantia; order Tepidihabitantales; family Tepidihabitantaceae; genus UBA2258. Next base: position 23,354 of record DDXO01000006.1, on the reverse strand, counting down.
GCGCGTCTTGACGAACTCGCGGTGGAAGAGACTGATGATGCCTGTGTGTCGAGACGAAGATAGTCCCTTGGTTATCAGCAGAGCCGTGGTAGCGTAGAACATGGCGTAGTAGATTCGATTGGCGGCAGCAGGCAGTCGTCCCCGTTCCAGGAGCAGCCGGGCGTCTACGATGGTCTCGTGTGCCCGCGACAGGCGATAGTGCGCGAGTTCCTTCTGGTGCTGGTTCACATCTCGACCCCTTCCACGGCCGCGTTCTGCAGCAGCGGAGTCACACGAAAGCGCGGACTTCCGTAGTTGGACTCAGAGAAGACCACCGGCTGCAGCAGCACGTCGTGTGCCAAGCCGATATTGAAACAGAGGTCGTAGATTGCCCGCTTGGTCCGCCAGTCGAACTCGCCCCTAAGCACCACGAGCACGTCTATATCCGACTCCCGGTCCGAATCGCCACGGGCCTTGGAGCCGTACAGGATGAGCTTGACCAGACCGAAGTCTCGGGTGAGTACTTCCTTGAGTCGGTCGACCGCTGCCTGCTCGTTCGGCGCCAGTCTGGCGTTCACTGCCATACTGCCCAGAGCTTACCGAGACAGACAGGGATGTCAATGTTCCGGCTGCAGCTTGACTGGCTCCCCATGGCGAAGCCGCGCCTCGAACTCCATGCAGTTCTCCCACTTCAGCGCGGTTGACCAGGCGACAAGAGAACGCCTCTACCCGCTCTTCGCCGGCAAGCCGCAGTAACAGCCCAAGCACAAGCCCAAGCTCAAGCCCGAGCCATGACCGAGACCTGCCATCTTGACTGACGTCGTTACCTCCCTTACCAGCAGTGCCGAATTCGTCCCCCGCCCTGTGGGATGTCTGTTCATCCAACCAATTGATAACACGTTATTTAGATTGTGTCGAATCTGTCGTTGATTTTCCTTGACTCAGAGAGAGAGGGAGAGAGGATAATAGGCCTGCAGTCGGACAAACTAACCACCGACTGCAGGGAGAAACACATGTCAATACCGAATCACACGACACCGGTGCTGGCGTTGCTTTGCGCCGCGTGTCTCCTGCCACTGCTGCCCGCGGTGGCGCAAGCCCAAGAGCCTTCCACACGAACGGACTACTGGATCGACGATACCGACTCGTCGCTCGCCGAGACTGTGGTGGATGATACGTGCCCGGCCATTCCACCGGATTCAGGCGACTGGTCCTCGATTACCTTGGCGGAGATTCATGCTCTGTGCCGCTACTCCCCCAGCGAGGATGAGGCCGTAGCACAAATCCAGGGGAACTGGCAGCAGAACGACGCCACGCTCGGCAAGAATACCATTGAGACGGCCTGGTTCAGAGAGACCTTCTGTTACCCAAAGAGGTGGATCACTGGCGGTTCCACCTCGACGCGAGTCAAAGGCAAAGTTGGGCCCGGCTATGTATACTCAGAGGCCCACCTATATAGCAGTGGACCTCACTCTGACCAATGGGCACAAGGAAACAAGTATTTCGTCTACTCACTCAGCGTCGCGACCCGCCCAGATACTGTGTACTGGGGCCAGGGCCCTTTCACTTTTTGGGACTTCACGTATCACAGCTACGGGAGCGGCAACTATGTGGACGGGCCAGACATACACGTCGAGTTCTAGGTGATACGTTCGGACGTCAGTGCCGGGGTCGCGTGTGTGACGCTAGTTGCTTCCTTCGCCCTGGCGACGCCGAGCATTCGGCTTGGCGGACGAGGGACCTACGTGCTTGGCACCGAATGTGCCGGGTGGAGTGATTCTCTGGGTGAGATCTCTCGGATCACGTACGAGGATGCCTACAAAGGTGTGGGAGTCGAACTTGTCTGTGGCCCAATCGGCTGGGCGTATGGTCGCGTCGAACTCGCCGGTGTCAGGTCTTTCGATGCCGGGGGCGGGGCGCTCGTCGTGTTCCCAACGGCCGGGTTGGACGTACTGGTAGAGCCCCAGTTCCACTGGCGCGTGCTCCCCTACGTTTGGGGTGGCGGCAACTACGCAGGCCACTGGGGAAAACAGAACAACTCTGACCCGCGGTTTTCGGTACGCTCGCTGTACGAGTTGAGGGCCGGAATTGGCGTGGAGTACCGGCTCAGCCCGTGCGTGAACTTGTTCGCCGAGATACAGAACATCAACTACCTTTCCGCGTTGTTCCCGAACCCGTTCCGCGGGTCAGGGCAAGGAGTGGTGTTCAGTAGCTACGGAGTGGAACGCGCCGACGTGGGGTTCAGGTACGACTTCGGGGCCAAGTAGGAGCGAAGCCGCGACCGCTGGATAGACAGGATCAGCGCCCTGCGACAACGTCCATGCTGCCGCAGGGCGCCTTGTCTAGAGGTAGCGCTGCGCTGAGGACACTCCTGTAGAAGCGGCAAAGGTTCTTGAGAAGCCGGAACGCCTCACGTGGGACTGTGATGCTGAGGCGGACGTGCTGTACGCGTCCTCCAAGCCCTCGCGGCTTGACTTCCGTCCTGCCGACCCTGCTTGCGCTTGACAAGGGAACCGTGCGATATAGCATTCAAGCGAAGATACACGTTTCGTATGGCTGACAAAGAAGGGCATCGCCGCCAGACAAAGCTCGTCCGTGAAGGCCAATACGTGGCCGAGGTAGACGTTGAACTGATTCAGACCGACACTGGCTGGTCACCCTGTCTCTCTTTAGAGGACGCCAACAAGCTCGATGATGTACGCGAAGCTCTTAGACGAAGAGATGTTGGGGCTGCCTCACGCCTCGCACGAGTGTATACCCTCACGCCAGTGGCTGGCTGAGATGGCTGGCAGCAACAAGAGAGGAGGCCACGGCATCAACTAACGTCTTCGTATGAAGACGACAATCCTGTTCGTAGTCCTGCTCGCGTCCGTAACCTTCGCGAAGCCGCAGCCCGGCCTCCCCTTCCTGCTAATCTGGCCGACTGCCCGTTCGACCGCACTGGCGGAAGCGATGACCGGCCTCGCCGACGACCCCGACGCCGCCTTCTTCAACCCCGCCGGCCTCGCCTTCCAGTCCGGCATCGGCGCAACCGCAAGCTACGCAAGCTGGTTGCCGGGGCTAATCCCCGACCTGCACTACGCCTACGCTGCCTGTCATTGGTCGCCGCCGAAGCGCATCGTGGGCGTCGACGGGCTCGCTGTTGCGCTCGACGTTGGGTACCTGAACATGAGCGACTACTGGGTCCACACCTACGAGTTCCCTGACAGGCCTCCCGACGCCTGGGATGGCGTGCTTGGCGCCACGATCTCCGTACCGGTCTCACGTGCGGTTGGGGTAGGCCTCAAGGCCAAGTTCGTCCACAGCAGCCTCGTCCCCACGTGGGTCTGGAAGTCAATGCCAGAACTCGGAATCGATGCAGGCGGCACCGGTAGCACTTGGGCTGCCGATGTTGGTGCTCTGTGGAAGCCGTCAACCCAGTTCTCGCTGGGCGGCAGCGTTGCCAACCTCGGTCCCGGCATCAGCTACACAAGCAGTGGCGAGCACGACCCGCTCCCTACCGTTCTTCGCCTCGGCGCTTGCTGGACTCCGGTCAGCAACAAGTACGTGCGCATCAATGTGCTGCCTGAGTTCGACAAGCTCTTGGTCGGCATGTTCTTCGATACGGCGGACACGAAGACGTTCGGGCAGGAGCTGCAGACGGAGCTTCGGGATGCCTGGAAGTCCCTCGGCGTCGAGATCACCGGCTTCGACCTCATCACGCTCAGGCTCGGCTACTTCGAGGACATGTCGTGGGAAAGAGGAGGTCTGGTCTTCGAAGATAACGACCAGGAGTATCGGCACAACATCTACGACATCCTGACGAGAAGCGGCCTCGGCACTCTCAAGTCCATCGGATTGTGCTGGGGTTTCGGAATCGGGTACAGGGACTACTTCCGGTTCGATGTTTCCAGCGACGCAGCCATCTACGACTTTCCGACGAGCAACTGGAAGCTCTCGCTAGTCGCTAACGACATCGCGGGCGGGATTCGGGCACTCAAACAAGGCCACAAGCCTTGGGAGGAATGAAACGTGAGAGCACTGCCCATAGTCGCACTGGCTGCCTTGTGTGTGACACATACTATCGCCAATCCATACTTCGATCCGGACGAAATCGGCATGACAATGCTGACGATATGGCCGACAGCACGGTCAACCGCATTGGCCGGAGCGATGACAGCTCTTGCGGACGAGGCTGACGCCGCGTACTTCAACCCGGCCGGACTCGCCTTCCAGACGACGGCAAAGGCAGACCTGAGCTACGGCAACTGGTTGCCGGGTCTGTACCCAGGAATGTACTACGTATTTGCCGCGGGCGGTGCCCCGCTCCGCCTATCGTTCCTTGACGGTCGCAACGCTTATGTCTCCGGTAGCCTGACACGAATGTCCGTGGGCGAGACAGACGTCGTTGATGAGCGCGGCAACTACCTCGGACGACACGAAGCCTGGCGTGGTGCTGCCGCCGTGTGTGCGGCAGCATCGCTGGGTCGAAACAGCAGCGCTGGCGTTAGCCTGAAGGTGCTGAGAAGTGAACACCTGATGTATCTCTGGGGCTGGGATCTTGACGGCATAGCCGGCCTTGAGGCCGGGGGCAACGCAACAGCGATAGCAGCGGATGTGGGATTAGCGTACCGTCCAGACCCGAGGTTCTCGCTGGGGTTGGACGTGACCAACTTAGGACCAAAGCTGCGCTACAGCACCGAGTATGGCGACACCTACAGCGCAGCGCTGCCCAGCATGGCTCGGCTCGGAATGTGCTGGACGCCGGTTGAGAGCCGCAACGTGAGGGTACGTGTAATGCCGGAAGTGGACAAGTCCCTTGTACGGATATTCCGGGACTCAACGGGCACAACACCCTTTGGGCGCAAGCTGGAGAAGGAATGGAAGGCCGCCACGAAGGCGGTTGGCGTCGAGGCGACCGCGTTCAGCCTCGTATCTCTCAGGCTTGGGTACTTCGAAGATCTAATCGAACAGCGCGGGGGCATCGTGCTTGAGAAGGATGGCCAGACCTACCACTACGGGCTGTGGGACGCTCTGTCGCGCAAAGGCCTCGGTCGGTTGAAGAGCATCGGCTTGTGCTGGGGCTTTGGCGTCGGGAATGACGTGCTCCGCTTCGATGTCTCCAACGACGCGGCAATCTACGACTTCCCGACCCAGAACTGGAAGCTGCAGCTCACGTGCAATGACATCGGCAAGTTGCTTGGAGTTAGGAGTTAGAAGTTAGCAGTTAGGAGTTCGGAGCTTGTGCTTGAGCTTGCGCTTGAGCTTGCGGCTTGAGGCCTGCTGCTACTTGCCGCTCTTGCGCGGAACGAGCTTGAGCCCGAGCGCGTCTCTGCCTGCGGGCTTGTACAGCCGGACAATCGGGATGACGTACTCGGCGAAGAGCATGAGCACGCCGAAGCCGAGGATGATGCGTCGCGCCAGCAGCGCCCAATCCTGCTCCAACTCGGGAATCCGGAGCGGGTTGGCCCACCACGCGATACCGACCGCCAGCACGATAATCACCAGGATGTTGGCGATAGTCCGCAGGGTGTTCCAGAACAGGACCTTCTTGGTCAGCCCCTCATCGGTGACCACAATCTCCGGCTCCCACGCCTTCATCGCCTTCTTGAGTTCATCGAGACTGGCAATCTGCATCAGCTATCCCTTGGTTTGTGGTTCTTCGTTTGTAGTTCCTGGTTCGGGAGTGCCGGTTCCTGGCTTGCGACTCCGAACAGCCTGCTTCGGGCTCCCGCCTTCCCGTTTGTCGGTCTTCCCGGGCCGGGCCTTCTTGCTTGGCGCGGGCTCGCCCGTAGCCGGCAGGGGCCGGGCCTCGGGCAGCTTAAGCTCTCTCACTGCCGGGGGTCTGCCGAACAGCTCTTCGTAGACCTTGGCATAGCTGTCTTTGCCGCTGGCAAGGGCGAGCGTCAGCGGCATCACGTGCCGCGCCTGCTCCATCATCCGCCCCGCGATATCACGGATGTCCCACTGCGCGGCCGGGTCCTCGCGCAGCCGTGAGATGTGGTAGAGCTCGCGTGCGTCCACGGTCATCAGCACCCGGCGCTGGTGCGAGTTGGTGAGCACGTACTGCGCGACCGCCGGCGCAATAGTCGTGATGTGGTCGAAGACGTCCTCGGTCCGCGCCAGCATCTCCTTGAACGACTTGTGTTCCTTGATTTCTGCAATCGAGGTCGGAATGGTCCAGCCGTTCTTGGGGTCGTAAGGCTGGGCGGTAAGCGTCATCAGCCGGTGCCGCTTGAGCTGGGCAAAGCCCGAGGCCGAGATGACGAGCTCGAACGTAAGCGACAGGTGCTCGAACTCCCGCAGGACCGCGTTGTAGGCCTGCAAGTCCTGGCATGCGAGCTTGAATATCTCCTTCTTGCGTGCGAGCGTCTGCCGCTCGACCCGGTTCAGGCACTCGGCGTGGGACGCCCGCGAGACCGTGTGCAGGATTGCCGCGAGCAGCTTGTTATCCGCGTTCTGGGTGTAGTCCACGAGCGCGACGTCGGATGCGGCCAGTGCGATGAAGTTGCGCGGCCGGCGGCTGAACGCCGGGGTCATGAAGGTCGAGGCGTAGTCGCGGACGCGCGCGTAGGTGTTCTTCTCGTAGTCGGTGGGCTGCGGGAAAACGAGGAGCGACGGCGCGACCGCAACGGTCTGCTCGTACAACTGCCGGGAGAGGGCCCGGACCTCGGCGAGACCGCTTGCGGTCAGGCTCCGCAGCATCAGCTCCAGGTTCCGCGCATTGGCCGTCATCCCGAGTTGGGTCAGAATGGCAAGCCCGGTGATGTAGCGGGCATCCTCTTTGGCCGCGTTCTCGGCCCGGATAGGCTCGTCCTTCCATTCCGGGTGCTTGGCGGTGAAGTGCGCAACCAGCTTCGGGTAGAGCTCGTGGTAGTAGCGGTTCTGGAGTTTCACGGTGGCCACGAACTCGTCGAGCACCTCGGTATCCTTCAGTTCCTCGGGCACGACGAACTCATCGCCGAGCGCGACGTAGCGCTGCGACTTCTCCATGTACGAGTTCAGCCGGTGGCGTTCGAGCGCCTCGACCGCGAGCCGCGACACGCCGGTCACGTCGAAGTTGAAGACCGCGTGCTCCGCAATCGAATGGTGTCCCATCTCGAAGACGATGGTCATGTTCGACTTGCGTGCCTTATCCAGCTCCTTGCGGGCATCCTGCCGCAGCTCCTCGACCGGCTTCGCGCTCCGGCTGATACGGGCATACGCGGCCGATATCGGCTCCGGTGTCAGCGCGACGCGGTGGTTCCTGGCGAGTGTCTGCATCAGCTCGTACTCGATGTTGAATCCGGCGAGAGCAACTTTCATCTTGCTGAGGATATTGGCCGGGGGCGCAAAGTCAACACGAGGATGAAGTCCAAAGTCGTAAGTCTCAAGGACAAAGCAAGAAGGGGAAAGTGGAAAGCCCGAAGTCCGGGCTTGTCATTTCCCCTTGCTTTATCCTTTGTCCTTACCACTTTGTCCTATCCTGATTGCTTTGTCCTTTGGACTTTGTCCTTTGTACTTGTTGCCTGCGCGTTATGCGGGCAACCCCTCCACAACGTGTGTCTGTAGTGGCGTCAGCGCGTCAATAAGCCCGAGCATCTGCTTCATCATCAGGGCATTGCGGGCCGCGGCCCCGGCGTGGCAGTTGTTGAAGAAGGTGTAGGTCGTCTTCGCGCCCGCGCTGACGCTGCGCAGGGATGGAATGAACTCCCTGAGCTCGTCGGCCGAGTAGAGGTAGTTGTAACGCTCCTCGCGGGACGCGTTGAACCAGTTCTTGTTCCGGCCGTGGAAACGGAAGTAGGCGATGTCCGATGTCCGGCGCGGCTCGAACGGCATCAGCCGGGGAAGCTTCGGCTCGTCCACCACACAGCATCCCATACCGGTTTCCTCCAGCAGACGGTATGCATCAGGCCTCAGCCATGCCCGGTTGCGGAACTCGACTACGAGCGAGACGCCCGGCATCAGCGCCGGCATCTTCCGCAGATAGTCGAAGTTCTGCGGCGCCGGGTAGAAGAAGACCGGGAACTGCACCAGAACGCAACCCAGCCGCCCGGTATCGACCAGCGGGCTGATGCCCTCGCGGAACGCCTTGAACACATCGCTCGTGTCTTTGAGCAAGCGCCGGTCATCGTCCTGCCAGATGTCGTGGGTCATGTCCTTGTGCGAACGGACCACGAAGCAGAAGCCGGGATTCGTCCTGCCCACCATCGACGACAGAGTCCTCGGTGTGGGCATGGCATAGTAGGTGAAGTTCAGCTCGACCGTGTCGAACCCGAGCACGCGCTCGTAGTACTCCAGCATCTTCGTCTTGGCCAGCCCGGCCGGGTAGGCCCGGCCCAGCCAGTCGTCGAACGAAAAGCCGCTGGTGCCGACTCGGAAGGTAGTCTGTTCGGTATGTGGTTCCACGTTGGAGGCCGGATTTGCGGCGGAATCTCATTATATTGGCGGTCCCGGCACTGTCAAAGCGAACTGGGCTCGGCCCGTTCTCCCGATTTCAACCGGTCGTCGCGGAACGCTTGACATGCGGCCTGCGTCTAATACTCTGAGTAGTGGGCACAATCCACGCGACAAGGAGTCATCTATGGTATCTCCCAAAGACGTAAGGCGACTGACCGACAGCACTGACCATCACGTCCTGACCTTGTACTTCAACACCCGCTCGGACCAGTCGCGGTCCGCCTATCCGGCCCGGCTCCGCAGCCTGCTGCATGCCATCGAGCCCGGGGTCACGAACGGCGAACGAAAGCAGTACGAGCAGACAGCCGACCGGCTCATGAACTTCATCAGCCAGTACCAGCCCGCCGGCAATTCGCTCCTTGTTTTCGCTGGTCCCAAGTCCTGGGACGAGTTCCCGTCCCGTATTCCGGTTCGCGACGAAGCAAACTGGGGCCTGCCCGGCACGGCACAGCTACTATGGCTCATCGAGGAGTACCGGCCCTATGGCGTACTCGTTGCCGGCACCGAGCACGTGCGCTTCCTTTCGGTTCGACTCAACGAGTTCGAGGCCTTCGAGGAATTCCACGCGAAAATCGACACGAGCCAGTGGCGCGAACGGCGGGTCGGCACCAAAGGCCGGGGCACCACTCAAAAGGGCGGGCGCAGCGTCGAGGCCTTTGACCAGCGATACATGGAACACGTCAGGCACTTCTGGAAGACCCTTCACAAGCCCCTGGCCGAGCTCCTCGAGCGCCATCGGATTCGCCGCCTTGTCCTGGCCGGCACCAAATCGGTGCTGCCTGAGTTCGCCAAGTCGCTCCCCTCGGATATCAATAACCTCGTGGTGTCCCAGGTGAACCTGGAAACGTTCATCAGCGCTGCTGATACCGTTCGCCGGGTGCTCCCGGAAATCACCGCGTGGGAACAGAAGCGCGAACGTGCGGTCGTCGATGAGCTGTTCGGGGCTGCCGGCATCAGCAAGCAGGCGGCAGTGGGTGTCGACCCGGTCCTCAAGTTCCTGCAGGAAGGCCGGGCAATGCGCCTGGTCGTAGCCAAGGGCTTTGACGCCGAAGTCAGCCGCTGCACGCAGTGCCTGAACGTAGGCGTCAGTACCAACAGCCACTGCGCCAAATGCAGCGCGACCGACTTGAGGAAAGTCAGCCTGACCGCCATCCTCCCTCGGCTCGTGGTCGACCATCGCCTGCCGGTCGAGGTCGTGAAGGGCGAACCCGCGAAAGAACTCGCCCAGAGCGGCGGCGTCGGAGCGTTTCTCAGGTTCTAGCCTCGCACGAGGCCATCCTTGGATTGCGGGAGCGCCAGCCCCCGCTTTTCCTTGCCGAGTGTCACGTAAAGCAACTACCCCGCCGCCTGTCTTGGAGCCGAACTCCGCAACTCGCCGCGCAAATCGCGGCACGAGTAACCGCGCAAACCACGGCGGAAACCTGCCCGCGAATCAAACCGCGAGAGGCCATGCAACAGGCTTGCCACGTCCCTTCGGCAGAGGTTTCTCCAATCGACCTGCAACTAGACTTCCGAGTCACCGTGGCATTCGACCCGCGAACCGCAGGCCGAAACGCGCCGGATTTCGCGGCCAGATTCACGCCGGAAGTCGGGTCCATGGCGGCATTCCGAACCGCCTCCCGAACCGTTCCCGGAACGGTTCCCAAGGCGATTCCCAAAGCGTGGTTTTCGGCCAGTTTCGTAGCCCAACATGCTATAATTGCGAATCTTAGACGCAGAAAGACGGAAAATGGGTAGCGTCCCCATTTAGTGGGCGACGGAATCGCCACCTGACGAAGCCGGCGACCTGCGTGCGGTGTCGCTGCGAGGCCTGTCGTTCCAGCTCATCCGGCCTTGGCCCGGCTGCTGGACGCAAGAGCTGTCCGTAGATGATAGCACCGGATGGCTGCGGCAGTGGCTGTTCGGGTGGGGGACGGTCGAACACCACTCAGGACCGGACCGAGACCCCGGCCGCGGTGTTCGGTAGGGCCAGCGGGTCAATCCCGGGAACAGTCCGGGGGCAAGCCCCGGGCATAACCCTATTAGCTGCCTGCGAGAATACCTGGTCTCAGGCGTTGTGTCTTGATCTGTCGTGAGTTACGCACCCTGTGTCGGCCGGATGTTAGCAGATTTCGCTACACCCTCGGGCCAGAACTCGCGTTTCCGTTTCCCGCTGCAGAACACTCCACCCAAACTCGGCCGACGCGTACAGGCCCCTCTCGGGGATGACCTTCATCTGCCCCGGTTCCATTGAGCAAGGGGCGGATTCTCGCCCGCCCCTTGGTTGCTTGCGTTCTGGTTCCGGTCTCTACCTCAACCTTCGCTGTTCCTACAGGGGCGAAGCCAACCTCAGCCTCAACCTCTTCCCACTACCGCGCCACCACGGCCTTCTTCACCGACCGGAATCCCGGCGTGTCGAGACGACAGAACCGGGCCGAGATTCGCGTGCGCTGTCCTATCCAAAGTGTCCCGATTTATCTTGTTTTACAGAGAAGATTGGGAATCGGGAAATATGGGAAGTGTCCCGGTTTCCCACAGACCGGAAACGAGTCCCGGCTATCAGGGCTCCAGTCATAGGACATGACGCTGTCGCAATACCCCACATTGGGTCTCTCGACCTCGGCAACAGCGGTAGTCCAGAAGTCGCCGGCGGCCCAAGCCAGAGCCACCGCGTGCGCTCCGCTGTTCTTCGTGAGCCACAGGTCACTCTGTTTGTCGCGGTCGTATGTCACGTCTGTCGGACGCACTGGGTAGTTCCAGGCCCACGTCCAGACGGGTTCTCCAAGCGCAGGTGCACTGAGTGCGGCGAATACACAAACAGCCGCAACTGCTAGTCTTCTCATAGCTGACTCCTATCTGAATCGGTCATTTCCGAACACTGCCAAGGTTGCTACCCTTGACTTCTACTCTTGGTCCGGTATCCTGAACCGACGGCCAGCAACAGAACTTACGTTCTGCCTGTTACTTTGAGCGGTGGCAGGAGCTGGCCTCTTCAATTCTTCACATACCGGACTGCCCCAACCTCGTCGGGGCGCCTCCTTTCTTGAGAGTCTGGCTAACCCTCATCGCGTTATGATGATCTTGCGTGTCCGTCCCGGTTCTCCGGTGCGCACGAAGTAGATACCCGGCGGGATCGCGCGCACGTCATTCTCCCCGGGCCGGAGGCTCATCGCCTTCCGACCGGATGCATCGAGCAGTTCACCCTTCGCCTGTCGCTCCTCCACACTCGTTGGCGCATACGCCAGGACGCCCTTCACCACCGTCGGTCCGTCGTTTGTCGCTCTCAATTCGGCGCTCGGCGTTTGCTCAACCCCCGGCGGCGCGTCGGGTAGGACCAGAATCATGTCCTGACACCCGACGTAGATGCAGCCCTGCTCCGGGTTCGAGATGATGGCGGGATTAGCCGAAGGATTGGGCAGGAACCGATACGTTCCAACCAGACTGTCCACCTTCGTGTCGTAGACTCTCACAGTGCTGTCAACGTCTGATGCGCAGAACAGATACCTGCCGGTGTGCCCAAGGCATGCGCTCCGGTATGGTGAGCTGGTCATCATGCGGGCCGTCACCGTGTCGCTGGTGGCGTCAATCGCCATTACGCTGTCCTCACCGCCGTACCCGCCACGTGAAAACCAGTAGAGTTTCCGGGTTGTGTCGGAGTATACGAGAGTTGGCGCGGCACTGCCAAAGGGCCAGCCTACTGTCTTGAGGAGGGTGAGCGAACTGGGATTCCGCACCTCAAGTCGGCCGTGGCGCACGAGGTAGAGCTTCTCGCCATCTCCGGTGTGCGCAGACGCAAACACCGAGCCAATCGCCGAGTCGACAATGATGCTGTCCGTCTTACAGTCGATAAGGCATAGGTATCCCCTGAGGAAAGAGAGCATGTGCCCATTGCCCAAGTACTCGAACCACTTGACCAGATCGTTGATAGGCATGGCTTTCACAACCGAGTCAGTGGCGCAGTCGACAACGACTATGCCGGCATCAGTGCTGCAGTATACCTTATTCCCGTATGGACACCAGTAAGGAAAGGCACTCGGGCCGCTCCGTCCCATCTCGATGACCTTGAGCAAACTGTCTCCAGACCCATCAAACACACCGAGGCCCCTTTCTTGGGCGAACGGACCGCGGTTGACCTCGAAGTAGACCTTGTTGCTCGTCTGGCTGCACGTCGGCTCGTAACCGACTCGGGCCAGAAATCCCTGGCCTACCACCCGGTTGGTCTGCCCATCTATTACACCCAGGCCGCCGACGAGGCCTGATCCCCACAAATCGTATAGCCTGCCAGTCGCGGGATTATGACACATAACCTGGCTCCAACCATGAAGAGGAACTGCCCCTATCGCCTCTATCGTATCATTCCTGCTGTCAAACACTGTCAGCACGCAGTGCTCCGCGCTCTCTTCGGCGCTCATGATCCTGCACCGGGCCGGGTCCGCTTCGAGAATAGAGGGTTCCCGCCCCAGGTAAGCCTGGGAGATGAGGGTGAGCGGCGCACAGTCTAAGATTTGAAGTTCGCCGTTGTCGTAGTTGCTCCGAAGAAGACAGAACAACCGGTTGCGCACGCTGTCGCAGAATAGACCCACCGCCCTGGTGGAGAAAGACCTCTGTCCCAAACGGATGAGCGTATCCCCGACGCAGTCGTACTCCCTGATCTCACAATTGTCATCGTTGGCCGCATAGAGACGGTCGGTAGCTTCGTTGCACGCCAGACTCGGTGAGGGATCCATGCTACTACATGCCATCTCGGCAATCAACGAGTCAACCTGAGTGGAGATCACGTATACGGTGTCGGCGAAATACGAGTAGGGATGCCCCCTCATTACGTACAGCTTCTGGCGGCGTTTGTTGAGGCACAGACTCCACCCTCCCTCGATCTCGTCGATGCTGGCAACAACGGAGTCGGCAGAGCAGGAAATCGCTCGGACCGCATCGTAGTTTGCCACATACACTTTGCTGGTAGTCGGGTCGTACTGCATAGCGGCCAGACTCTCGCCTACTGGAATGACCTTCAGGACTCCGTTTGTGGCGCAGTCTATCACCGAGACGGTGCGGTCAAAGGCGTCGCCGCAATACAGCTTGTCGCTACCGGAGCTATAGCAGAGCAAAGTCGGCCGGGTCCCGACCTGTATCGTGCCCACGACGTTGTTGGTCGCGCAGTCGATGACGCCAATGCGGCCCTGTTGCGGATACGAGCAATACAGCTTGTTGTGCTGGCTGACAAGGAGCGCGCCTCCGACCGGGGTGCCGGTGTTGATACGCTTGATACGCTGGAAGGTGTTGCCATCCACCACGATGATGTCCGAGGACTCGCTTGCGACGTAGATGTTGTCGGTCGAACTCCCGAACGCCAGATGGTATCCCGGCCGCAGCGGTCCCAGCGAATCCGGCAGCAGGATAGTATCAGGAACCGTCGGTGTCCATCCGAAACTCACGCCGGCACTCAGCGCCAGCGCGCTCATGAACAGCAACACGGTTCCCCTGTTGCGTGGGCGGGCACAGACGCGCGGATGAAGAGCACTAACCATCTCGTTGCCTCCCGGTTCAACGGTCACCTCGGGTCTCGACACCGGCCGCGCCGGCACGGCTGCCGCGCCGGTCACCGCGGCCTGCCTATCTACGGAGATTATCGGCCGCTTCCGGCTCCGGTCAAGGCTCGAGATTCCGACCGCTTCGGCGGACGCGTGGGCGCCCAGCGGGGCGTACGCACCCGCCAGTCAACGCAGGGTTGACTAGAATGAACTGCCACAATAGACTCGACGTGATGGCAAGTCTGTCAGGACAATGCATGGCGCTTAGCACTGAATCAGGCCCATCGAAGGTGTCACTATGCCGATAGCCAAAGACAGGATAAAGGAGATCGTCGAATCCCAACCGGATGATGCCTCATACGACGAAATCCCCCGCGAACTGGCTTTCGAGCGCATGGTCGAACACGGGCTGGCCGATTCCAGGGCAGAAGAGCTCGTCTCCAACGAGGAAATGGGCCACCGCATCAAGCAGCGGACCACGCTCAGCGACGGCACAACCAGACGTGCATAGCGAGCCACACGAACCAAGATACGAACCGGACTCAAGGGACATCGTGGTTTTCCGCATCCGACGGGACTCCGAGTGTTCCGAGTGCAACAGAGAGCTGCTCCACGGCAGCCTGCTGTGCCTCAAGAACGGTGAAGCACTCTGCCTCGACTGCGCGGACCTCGGTCATCTTGAATACCTTCCCCGTGGCGACGCAGCACTGACCCGCCGGGCGCGTAAGCATTCGGGTCTCGCAGCGGTTGTGCTCGAATTCAGCCGAAGCCGCAAACGATATGAACGACAGGGAATCCTCGCCGAACCCGAGGCAATCGAGAAGGCCGAGGCCGAGTGCCTGGCCGACGCGGACCTGCGCGCGGCCCGACAGGCCCGTCAGTCAGTCATTCGAGCCGAACTTGACCAGCAGTACGCGCAGGCGTTCGCCGCGACGGTCAGGCGACGTTTTCCGGGTTGCCCGGCAGGCATTGAGAACAAGATAGCTGAACATGCCTGCCGCAAGTACTCAGGCCGGGTCGGCCGCAGTGCGATGGCGAAGCGGCTCGACCCTGAAGCGGCGTTCCTCGCGGTCCATGCCTTTGTGCGCCATCGCTTCACCGACTACGACAACCTGCTGATGGCCGGCCGGGCCCGCTCCGTCGCCCGGTTCGAAGTCGAGGGCAAGGTCTCCGAAGTCCTCGCCCGCTGGCGGGAAGGTCAGCCGCTCAACTGATTGGACTTCGACCCCACCAGGTTCGCATCACCTCGCACAACGGTGACGAGAATCCTGACTGCGGCACAGGGAAACGCCTCGGCGGCTGGGACGACGTATATTCCGGGGCCCAGTAGCAGAGCTGCCCGCATCACTACGGGCAGCCCCGAAGCGACATGACTGGATTTGGAGTGCAGGGCGGACTGTCCGACAGGGGCGCAGCCAACTCCCGCTTTTGCTCAAAGGCGGCAGCCTTGCTGCCGCAGTCCAAGGCGGCTCCGCGCCGCTCGGGCCTATTCGGTCAGGACGACCTTCCGGACGGCTTGCGCTTGTGCTTGTGCTACTCTCACGAAGTACACCCCCGGCGCCAGCGTCCGCACGTCATTTGCGCCCGGCTTCAGATCCAGCACCTTCCGCCCGCTGACATCCAGCAATTCAGCTCTGTCTGCTGTCTGCTGTCTACTGCCTACTGCGCCGAGCACAAGCACGCCGCGGACAATGGTTGCGGCAGGCTTGCGGCTTGAGGCTTGTGGCTTGTGGCCCTCTGCCACGCCCGGCATCGTGTCCCCAATTGCGAAGGCACGCGGCGTCAGCGCCTCCACGTTGCCGCCCGGCCCGAAGACGGTGTATCTGATGAAGCAGTCTGCGGACTTGATGCTGTCCGGGACCAGCCACTGATACCGCCCCGCGTTGGGTAGTGAGTCCGCGACAGGCTCCCACGGCCCGGAACGGCCGGTCGCCGACATCTCCAGCTTCACCCGTGTCGATTCCGCTGCCGGCGCTTCGCTCCACCAGTCGATGAACTGGACCGAACCATCGGCAAACTTCTCGCCTCCGCGCGGGAAAACAGGGAAGACTCCTGATGAATCGCGAGGTGACGATTCCTTGAAGGCGTGCGCGACATTGTGGTCGCTGGGCCAGGAACCCTCACGGGTGACGAAAGCGATGTCGGGATAGCCGTTGTGGTCGAAGTCCGCGCCGGTGCGCAACGCCGAGTAGCCGCCGCGCGCCGGCGTCGTGATATCCGCCGCCTCGGTCCAGTTGCCCAGGCCGTCGCCGAGCCAGACCTTGGTATGTCCACCGCCCAGCGCAACCAGGTCAACGCACCCGTCCGCGTTCATATCGCAGAGCTGCGTCGCCTCGAAGCTACCGGTGGTCGGTAGACTGCCCGAGAAGCTCACCCACTGCCTAGTCGAGTCGTTGTACACTCGGACCTCCACGCCGCCGTTGTCGTTGGCGAAAGCCAGGTCGCAGCCGCCGTCGTTGTCCACATCGCCCGGCGAGATGCCGGACAGGCCGTAGTCCGACCGCGGCAGCCCGGAATCGCCGGGTACGAACCCGCCTGCGCCGTCGCCGAAGTACACTGCCGGCCCCGCTGCCCCGTGGACGATATCAGCGTTGCCGTCCCGGTTCACGTCGCGGAAGTAGAACTCCATCCGGCTGTTGGTGTTGTCGCCGAGGCCGAAGGTCTGCTGCCACGTGCCGTCGCCGTTGTTCAGGAAGACGCGGAGCCCGACACCGGAACCGAACGATGACGAGCCGATGTCGAGGTCGCCGTCGTTGTCGATGTCCCCGAAGTCGGTGGCGAACATGCCCCAGACCGAGCCGCCCGGCACCAGGCTATCGTCCCACGGAATCCAGCTCTGCCCCGTGCCGTCGCCGAGCGCGACCTCCAGCATGTCATCGCCAAGGTCTACGCCGGAGTAGTTATGGTGCATGCCGTAGCCGACGTCCCACTTCCCATCCCAGTTGACGTCACCGACCGCGATGCCCCCATAACCGAACTCACCGTACTGAAACACGCTCCAGCCGCCCTGCCCGTCGCCGAACCAGACCATCACGCCATGTTCCTGGGTGTTGACGTAGGGACTGCCGTGGTCGCCGATGGACAGGATATCGACGTGGCCATCGTTGTTGACGTCGGCGAACTCCAGTTCGGTCCGACCACCCTCAAGCACCGGGTTGCCTTGGAACCCGCCAGAGCACTCAACATAACTCAGCCCCATGGCCAGGCCGAATACGGACAGCGTCGCCAAAGCGACCACGAGAACGTGACGTTTCACAATGACCTCCGTTTCAGGCGCATGCGCTGATACGACCTCGCGTGATTGTAGACCGTCAGCCGCGGGTGTCAAACCTGGGCCAGCAGAGCCCCTGAAGTGACATACCAATGAGAGCAGGAGATGTTTGTCATTCTGAGGCGTTCGACGCCGAAGAATCTTCGAGTGCAAAGACCCTTCGCGCAGTTTACCCTGAGCAGGAAGAGAAGATGCTTCGCTGCGCTCAGCATGACAACAAGCGAAGGGCTCAGGGTGACAGGGTACAGGGATACTGAGAGTGAAATCAAGAACTGTCCAGTATTTCATGCTCTCCGTAGTAGTAGTCCGCCACAAAGACGCAAAGTCACAAAAAGGGGCGAGGCCCCTCGGCAATTCTGCTTGCCGTTCTTGGTGTCTTGGTGGCCAAATGTCGGGCGCAGGGCAGGCGACTCGCCTTGACTCTGCTGCGTTGGCGGCTACCATGCACGCATGTCGCGCGGCTTCGCTTCGGTGCTCCGCATCCGCAACTTCACCCTGCTGACCGCGTCCTGCAGCATGTCCCAGTTCGGCGACCGGCTGACCCAGATGCTCTTGATAACCGTGATTGCCACGGCCAGCCCGGGCAGGCTGATGGCCTACTCGACCGGTTCCATGGCCTTTGTCATCCCGACGATGCTGCTTGCACCGATAGCCGGCGTGCTGGCCGACCGCTGGGACAAGCGCAAGATAGTGGGCTTCGCTCACCTCATCCAATTCGCGGTACTGACAGCAGCCGCCTTCCTGATTATCGCCCTCAAGAGCTTCGCGCCATTCTGGGTCGCGCTGTTCATCTTCTACGGCCTGGATGTGTTCAACAACACCGCAGTCCCGGCCCTGATTCCTCAGCTCGTGGCAAAGCGGAAACTGCTGGTCGCCAACTCGGTCAACCTCACCTTCGCCCGGGTGGCGACCGTGCTCGGAATGGTCCTCGGCGGGTTTCTCATCAGGTGGACAGGCTGGAAGTACGGCATGTTCATCAACGCCTCGACCCATCTGACTGCCAGCCTGCTCGCCCTGGCGATGGTTGGAGTATTCATCGGTCACCAGGCTACAGCAGTTGACGGCCCCAGGCCGGCTCCAGGCCGGCGCGAGAGCATCCTGGGATTGACGCGGCACGCGTTTCGCCAGCTCTTTGCGGACCTGGCCGAGGTCATCCGCGTCGTGGGTCGGGACCGGCTGGTGGCGTTCGTCATGGCCTCGGTGGTAGTGACCATGTTCGTTTCGTCGGTTTCCTACACGGTGCTGATTTACCTTGTCCAGCAGGTACTGAAACTCGGGACCGGCGGCGTCGGCATGTTTGCCGGAGTCCTTGCGGTCGGGATGATAGCCGGAGCCGCCAGCATGAGCTACGTCCGGCGCCGCATCAATCAGCCGCTGGTCGTGGCCCTGATGATTCTGTTGTACGGCCTGCTGTTCCTGGCCAGCCCGTGGCTGATCACGGTCTGGTTCATGATTGTGGTCGCGCTCATCGCCGGCATTGCGTTCTCGTGGCTGGGCGTGGTGCAGAACACCATGCTGCAGGAAGAAGTGTCCAAAGACATCCGGGGCCGGATATTCTCGACCCGCGAGGTCATCACCAACGCCGCCTTCCTGCTGACCACGCTCTTCATCGGTGCCCTCGGGGACCTCACGTCGTACCGGATTGTGCTGGTGGCAATCGGAGCGGCGCTCACGCTGATTGCGGTCGGAGGCCTGTTCTTCATCCGCACGCTTCGTCCGGCCACAGCCGCAGGCAACTGCTGATTTCCGCACAAGCAACCGAACTCCCCCTCCCTTTCGTTCCCTCTCCCTTGAGGGAGAGGGAAGGGTGAGGATGGGATGAATCCGAGGTTCTGAGAAGCCTGGTAGCTGGTAGTCGGGGGCCGGTCTCGGCGCTAGACGTCGATGACCGTGTTGTCTATGAGCCTGGTCTTGCCGAAGAAAACCGCCAGTGCGACGAGCGTTTCACACTTGATAGTCCTTACCGGTCGCAGTTCGTCGGTGTCCACCATCTCGACGTAGTCAATCCTGCCGCTTGATTCGCGCCTTATCAGCCGGCTCATGGCGGCCTTCACCTTTGCCGCCCTGCGTTCGCCCTGCTCAATCATGCGTCGGGCCATGAGGAGCGAACGGTGGAGAACCGGCGCCTCGGCCCGCTGCTCAGGTGTCAGATAGACGTTGCGTGAACTCATCGCGAGCCCGTCCCTCTCGCGGGCGGTCGGCAGGATTACGATGCGCGTACGGAAATCGAGGTCGCGCGTCATCCTGCGGATAACGAACGCCTGCTGCGCGTCCTTGGCGCCGAATACTGCCACGTCCGGCAGCACGATGTTGAACAACTTAGCCACTACCGTGGTCACGCCCCGGAAGTGACCGGGCCTGGACTTTCCGCATAGCCCCTCGCCCAGCCGCTCGACATCTACAAAGGTAGCGAAGCCCTCGGGGTATATGCCCTTGACATCGGGACAAAAGACAAAATCCGCGCCGGCCGACGCAAGCAGGCGCCGGTCGCGGCCGAAGTCGCGGGGATAACGACGGTAGTCCTCCTTCGGGCCGAACTGGATCGGGTTCACGAATATCGACACCACCACGAAGTCGGACTGACGGCGCGCGGCGCGGACCAGCCCCAGATGTCCCTCGTGGAGATAGCCCATGGTCGGGACGAACCCGATACGGCCACGCCGCTTGAGGCCGAGCGCGACCCGCTGCATTGCGGCTACTGACCTGACGACCCTCATCCGAAAGGTTGAGGTTGAGGTCAAGGTTGAGACCGAAAGGACGTAATCCTAGCCTTGATCTTAGCCTTAGCCTTAACCTTGACCTTGCCTGTCGGTGTGGAACGTGTGGTCCTCGTCGGGAAACTTGCCGGAGCGGACTTCTTCGGCGTAAGCCGTCACCGCTTTGCGGATATCGCCGGCCAGTTGCGCGTACTGCTTCACGAACTTGAGCGGCGGCGTATCGAACATCCCCAGCATGTCGTGCAGCACGAGCACCTGCCCGTCGCAATCCGGGCCCGCGCCGATGCCGATGGTCGGTATCGGAAGCTCAGCGGATACCCGCTTCGCCACTTCGGCCGGCACCTTCTCAAGAACCAGGGAGAAACAGCCGGCTTCAGCCAGCGCACGGGCGTCGGCAACCAGGCGTTCCTGGTCCTCGGCTTTGCGGGCCTGCAGTCGGTACCCGCCAAGTTTGTGGACCGACTGCGGGGTCAGGCCGAGATGTCCCATAACCGGGATACCGAGTTCGACCAGCCGCTTGATGGCCGGTACGATCGGCCCTGCCCCTTCGACTTTGACCGCCTCGGCGCCGGCCTGGAGAAAACGGCCGGCATTGGCCACCGCCTGCTCAACCGAAACCTGATAGGACAGAAACGGCATATCCGCCACGAGCAGCGCCCGCGTCACTCCGGCCGCGACTGCCCGGGTATGATAGACCATCTCGTCCATACCGATGGTCAGGGTCGTGGGCATCCCGTAAATGACGTTGGCCGCCGAGTCACCGACCAATATCAGGTCAACGCCCGCTTCGTCGAGAATCCGTGCGCTCGGGTAGTCGTACGCAGTCAGGCAGACAATGCGCTCTGCCTTCGCCTTCTTCCGGACAATCCTGACCGTGGTCAGCTTGTCCGGCGAACTCTGTGCCTTCGACATCTCAACTCCGCTCCGCCATTCGGCATTCGGACTTCGGAAATCGAGCTCTCGTCATCTGCCTTTTCCCCGCGGCGAGTAGAACCGCCGTCCGGCCGTGGTCTCCTCTATCGCCCGGTAGAGGTCCTCGAAGTCCTCGCGGTTGGCCACGAAGTTAAGGCGTTCGGTGTTGACGATGAGGACCGGCGCAAGTTCGTAGTGCATGAAATAGTGGTTGTAGGCATCGGCCAGCTCCTCCAGGTACTGCGGGTCAATCGCTGCCTCGAACTTCCTCGCCCGCTGCCGGATGCGGGCAAGAAGGACCTCGACCCGCGCCTGCAGGTACACAACGATGCCCGGCTTCGGTATCTCCTCCGCCACGAACTTGTAGATGCGGTCGTAGAGTGTGAGTTCGTGTTCGGTCAGGTTCAGGTGGGCGAATATGCGGTCCTTGTCAAACAGGTAGTCAGAGACCACCGTCTCGTTGAACAACTCCGGCTGCAGCAACTCGGTCTGCTGCTTGTGGCGCGAGAGCAGGAAGAAAAGCTGGGTCTGGAACGCGTAGTTGCGCATGTCGCCGTAGAACTTGTCGAGAAACGGATTCTCCTCCACAGCTTCCTTCACGAGTCTGGCATCAAGTCGCTTTGCCAGGAGCTCGGCCAGCGCGGTCTTGCCCACACCAATCGGGCCTTCGATGCAGATGTACCTCATCAGGAAAAAGTGAAAGTGAATAGGCAGAAGCCAAAAGCCAAACGCCAGATGCGGCCGGCACTCCTGCCTTCTGACTTCTTATGTCTGACGTCTGACTTCGGCTGCATTGGTTACGCGGCTTCAACACCCGCTCGGTCCACGTCGGCCAGCATCTCGCGCACGGTCCTGCCCAGAACCGGGTGGACGAGATGCGGGGCCAGGTCGGCCAGCGGTACCAGCACGAACGCCCGCTGGTGGAGGCGCGGATGGGGTATCTTCAGCCCCGGCCTGCTGATCACCTGGCGACCATAGAGCAGAATGTCGATATCCATGGTCCGCGAACCGGCCCGCCGCAGCGGGTCCCGGCCGAGCCGGCGCTCGACTTCGCGTGTCCGCAGCAGCAGCTCGTCGGGAACAAGGTCGGTCTCCAGCCGGACGACGCCGTTCAAGAACGCCGGCGCGCCGGGCAGACCAATCGCCGCCGTTTCATACCAGCGCGACCGCGTGACCTCGCCCAGCGACTCGAGCGCGACGACCGCCTGGTCGAGGAACCCGGCCCGGTCGCCCAGGTTCGACCCGAGCCCCAGGAACACTTCACACATCACCTAAGAGTAGACAACCTCACTCGCCTGTCAAACGCTGCAGGATTGTGCCGGCAAGGACCGGCCGGTACCGCCGTTCGCTGCGCACGGCTCGCCGGCCCTGCGGCATCGACGACGTCGAACCGAACCCGTGCCCCTCTTCGAGCGCCGCGGAGTCGGGGCCGCCATCGGACGCGACACACGCAGACCGCCTTCACTCGAACCGGCAAGCGGTGCCTGTCATGTCGCTGTCTGTCCGGGCCGGGCGGGCCAATCTATGCCCGTCGGCACACCGGGCGTCAAACAGCACCGGGAGGTGCAGGCATGGTTCTTGACTCTCCAGCGCCTGCTCCTATACTAGCCCATGCCCACGCCCGCCCGCCCGGTCGGCCGGTCGCAGACGCCGGACGGCATGTGGTATCGCTGCAACAGTTGCGGCGAAATCCTCTATCGCAAGACCCTCGAGTCGAACTTCTTCATCTGCACCCGCTGCGGATACCACTTCCGTATCAATCCGGACAGGTACATCCAGATACTGCTCGACGAAGGCCGAATCGAGGAACTCGACGCCGATATGACCCCCGCTGACCCGCTGCAGTTCCCCGAATACGACCGGCAATTGAAGAAGTCACAAGAGAAAACCGGACGCAAAGACGGACTGGTCTACGGCCGCGGAGAAATGGGCGGAATCCCGGTGATTCTGGCCGTGATGGACTTCGGCTTCGTCGGCGGCAGCATGGGTTCGGTTGTGGGCGAGAAGATCGCGCGCGCGATCCGGCTCGCCCGCGCCGAACGCCGGCCCCTGCTGATCGTCGCCACGTCCGGCGGCGCGAGGATGCAGGAAGGCGCGTACTCGCTGATGCAGATGGCCAAGACCTCGGCCGAGCTCGGACTGCTGCGCAATGAGCGGGTGCCCTACATCGCCATACCGGTTGACCCGTGCACCGGCGGAGTCACGGCGTCGTTCGCGATGCTCGGCGACGTCATCATCTCCGAGCCGGGCGCGCTCATCGGGTTCGCCGGCCGACGTACCATCGAGGGCACCATCGGCGAGAAACTGCCCGAGGGATTCCAGACCGCGGAATTCTGCCGGAAGCACGGCACACTCGACGCAGTCGTCCCGCGCCGCGACCTGCGCGATACCCTCATCCGCATCCTCTCGATTCTCTGGCCTGTGACTCAAGCGACAACCTCCTACTAATGAAAGCAGGAAATGTTTGTCATTCTGAGGCGTTCGACGCCGAAGAATCTTCGAGTGCAAAGACCCCTCGCGCAGTTTACCCTGAGCAGGAAGAGAAGATGC
>DDXO01000061.1 GCA_002347155.1 Caldifarciminota bacterium UBA2258 | reverse complement strand
CTGTCTCCGGTGCTCGGTCTCCTGTCTCCGTTCTTCGTTCTCCTGTCTTCAGTCTTCAGTCTTCAGTCTCCTCTCTCCTCTCTCCTCTCTCCTCCCTCCTCCCTCCTCCCTCCTCCCTCCTCCCTCCTCTCATCCCCTACCTGTCAACACTGAGCACCAGAGCCAGGGCGACCGTGCCGAAAAGGATGTTAGGCAGCCACGCCGACAACGCCGTACTGATGACGTGCGATGTACCGAAGGCCCGGCTCGTCTGAATCGCACCCCAGTAAAAGAACGAAAGCAAGAGTCCCAGCCCCAGACCGAACATCACGCCGCCGCGCCTGAGCCTCACCGAAAGCGGCAGGCCGAGCAGGACAACCACGAGCCCGATGAGCGAATAGGAGAAGCGGTAGTAATACTCGACCTCCTCGCGGGCCACGTTCTCACCGGCCCGCTTCATCCTGGCGATGTAACTCCTGAGCGCCCGGGTCGATGTCTCATCGACCGGCCGGGAAGTACTGGCGAAGTCCGCCGGCGTCTCCCGGATCACGTCCAGCCTCAGGCTGTCGCTGTGCTCCAGCGCCTCATTACCGAGCGCGTCAAACGTCCGGACGTCCACGTCCCGGCCGTGCCAGGCCCGGTCGCGCCATACGGCCTCGCCCACGTCGTACCGGCGAGTCACCTTCCGGCCCGGGCCCAGCTCGCTCATGCTGAACTTCTTCATCACCCCGTCGGACGACAGCTCCCGGATGTAGAAGACCCGGCCCTCCTCGCCCACAAAGTAAACGCTCTGCCGCTTCCGCACCTCACTCGACTGCCGCCGCTCAATCTTGAGCCGGCGCAGGTCGGTGAGCCGGGCATTGAACGGTATCGTGACGAACTCATTGGCTGCCAGGTAGACCACGATCGAGGCCAGACCCAGGCCGATCGCGGGAACGAACAGCCGGAGAATCGAGACGCCCGCGCTCTCCAGCGCATGCAGCTCGCGGTTGCGCGTCATCTGGCCGTAGACCATGAACACCGCCAGCACCATGCTCACCGGGTAGAGCAGGCTGATTGCCGAAGGCAGGGTGTACAGATAGTAGAGCAGTATCACCCCCAGGCTCACCTTGCGGGCGGTGAAATAACTGAGCTCCTCAAACAGATCAATCAACAGGTAGATGACGACCACGCTTGAGACCGCGATGAAGGCGAACCTCACCAACTCCTTCAGCAAATGCCGGTCGATTACCTTCACAGCCGTATGCCGACCAGTTGCAGCGCCGACTTCTCAAAGAACGCCCGCAGGAAGAGCTCGGTCACCGGCAGGACCAGGATGATGTTTGGCAGCCACATGCCGACGAAAGGCGACAAGCGTCCGGACTCGGCCAGGTTTTCGCCGGCCAAAAGCAGCACGTAGTAGAGGGCGAAAAAGACCAGGCCGACTATGAACCCGGTGCCGACGCCGCCGCGCCTGAGCAACATCCCCACGGGCGCGCCGAAGAGCACGAAAAAGAAAGCCGAAAACGCCAGCGACAACCGCTTCTGCAGCTCCACCTGGAAACGTGCGGCTTCCAGACGCTTGTATCTGGCCCGGGAAGAAAGCTCGTCGGACCTCAGCCGGGACGGCTCCCCGGCTCCCGCACTCAGCCTGGCGGTATCGGCTTTGGCCCTGAGTTCCAGCGCCTCCTGATTGAGCTTCCTCATTGTCGACGCAAGCTGCGGCAGGAGCATCTCCTCGTTGCTGCGGAATTCGCGCTCGCGCCGTACCAGGTCATCGTCCATGACCACGTTGATGACGTGGCGGCCGAACTGCAGCCTGCGGTAGCTGCCGGTTTCAACCAGTTCATGCATCTCGCCGTCAAACAAAGTCATGACCATGTAGGTGCCGTCCGGCGTGTACGAAATGTCGCCCGTGGGCGCGGTCACGAACCCGGGCGTGCCCTTGCTCTTCCCGGTCTCGAATATCGCCACATTCCGCACGGCCGACCGGCGCTCATCCATCGAACCGATGTAAATCATGTAGCCCGGAAAATCATCCATGAACTGACCTTCCCTGATGCGCATGGCCGGGCGCTTGCGGGCCACATCGGTGAGCAGGTTCCGCACCTGGTGCTGCGATTCAGGAACGATATAGCCGTTGAAGCCGACCATCACGCCCAGAAGCAAAAGACAGGCGGCAGCGGCCGGAGTGAACAACCTGATGGTCTTGATCCCCGCGGCCCGAACGACCCTGATTTCATTATCCTGTGCCATCCTCCCGAACGAAATCACGCCCGCAATCAAACTCCCCAGCGGCGTACAGATGGAAACGACGAAAGGCAGCGAAAGCAGCGCCACCTCGGACACGGTCTTCACCGCCACTCCCTTACGTACGAGCATATCGGCCAGAAGGAACAACCGGTCCATCAGCAAGACGAATGTCAGGACCAGGATCGCGAGGAAAAACGGCGGTACGAATTGTCGCAGCGCGTAGCGCTGGAGTATCTTCACCGGCTGATGATACTGCCGGACAGCCGGCGAGTCAAAACCGTGACCGCTTCGGACATCGCAGCGGCCCGGAACCGGCTCGGACAGAACCGGCCGGACGCCCCCTGCTCCGGCCCAGCAGCCGACCTCGCCCCCAAAGCGCAACTGCACCGCCGAATGGGGACAGTCCCGTGCCGAGTCCGACGCAAACGCCGGGGATACTCCGCGACGCGTTCATCGCGTCGCTCCGTGTCCCCTTCCCGGGACTGCCCCCTGCTTTCCTGTCCCTCCGCCTCCCGGAAGCGAGAAGCGGGCGGGAACCGACAGCAGATTCCCGCCCGATTGCAGACCGAGCCGCGGAAAACCGGGACTGGCCGTGTCAATCCCAAATGAGGAAAGTCCCACGGAGCGCTTGCGTCGGACTCAGCGTGGTACAGTCCCCATTTGGCGGAACGTCCCCGTTTTCTGTCACGGAATCGGCGCTGCGACGTTGAAGACGTCGGTGCGGATGGCCTCTGCCCGCGCCTGCACAGAGAAGCCAGACCCGGCGCAACGACCGTGGCTCCGACCGGACTACAGCCGGCAGAACAGTTGAACAGACAACAGCCAGAGCAACTCGGACAGCAATCTGCACCGCAATCCACGAGACTGAGGTCAGAGCAAAGCGGGAGGCAACCCGGACGACAGGATGGTCAGCTATCCTGACCGCTGCTGCTCAGATGATTCACCGAACAACCGCCAGAACTGCGGAGCAGCCAACCCCGGCCGCAACTCGGCAGGCGATCCAGCCCGCAACCTGCCGCATAGTTCGGAAGACTGCGGTCGGGACGGTTCGGAGAGTAGCCTGCAGGGCAATCTGGGACACAACTCAAGGAACTACCCAGGGGACGACGGAGGGGACTTACTCGAATCCTCCTTAACAGACTAGAATTGCTGTGTTTAAGCTGCAATTCCCGGAAGTCGTTCTGTATCCTGTCACTAAACTTCTGCAGCGGCTGTCACCGCTCTCAGCTCAGAGACCACTTCCGGACTCGAGCCAGCCCGTGCCCGCGACAAGCCCAAGCCCGGCAGCCGTAGGCCGTACGTCCGCCCTCACTCCCCCGTCCTCAGTCTTCTCTCCGATGTCTTCACTCCTCCATCCTCCGTCCTCGCTCCTTCTCAGCCGACCGCGTCGGCTTGACTCCAACCGAATGTGACCTATCCTTGACGAGTGGAAACTGAGTCTCTACTGTTAGTCACTGAGGCTCGGAATATGGTGTCTGTCCCTCTTTCGCCTCAAAGGAGAACGGCGCAAACCGGCAGGGTCCTGACCAGCGTGCCGAGAAGGAGGCTATCCGATGAACGCGAGTACAACTGCTGATACCGACGTCCCGCCCGGGCTCAAACTCGCCGGCTGGGCGAAACTACAGCCTGCACTGTGCCAAGAAGATCTGGGTCTCATCAAGCGCGAACGCCTAATAGTCATCACGCCAGGTCTCTTCGGCCATCACCTGTACGAGCTCGCCAGCCGGGCTGGCCCCCGTGAGGCCACACTCACGAAGCTGTTCGTTCCGGCGCGCGCGAGGCTGAAGAGGTTCGTGCCTGCCCTACTGGCCTTTGCGCAAAAACAAGGGCAGAAGCTTGTCGCCGTCAAAGCTGCATCGCGGTTCAAGTCGGGCAAGCGAGAGGGAATAGTGGATTCCGTCAGGATGGAGCTAGTAGGCATTGTCATCAAGCAGTACCTCTCCTCGCATCGCAGGACACCAGAACCTGGTGGTCTTCTTGAGCGCATACATGCGACCATTGCGTCCGTGGAAGCAGCCTGGGATAGTAGCGGCATATCCGCCGGGGAGGAACCCGACAGTCTTCAGCTCCGGCGACTTCTCGGCGCCTACAACGACTTCGTATTCCCCGGTGACATCATGCAGGCGGCGCTACATTCGAAGGTCCTGCTGTCTCTGGTTGGCTCGGCGAGAAGCACATATGGACGGTACTTCTTTGTGGAGGATTCTGATCTCAATCCGGAGGACTTCGTCGGCTTCCGGGACCTCCCGGTCGGAGGGGAGTCTCGGGGACACGACGGCTCGGACTCCGAAGCGAGCAACCGAGGGCAAGGCCAAGGTTGAGGATGAGACTCGCTATGAACCGGACTCCGACTTCTCCCCTCCGCCCGACGACGACTGCGGCTGAGACCGGCGAGGACATCCACAGATTACACAGATTACACAGATTACGCAGATTCCGAGGACATCGGGGTTCGTTCCGAGCCGGAGGGAGTCTTACCACAAAGACACATCCGCCAGGAGCAAAGTCAGAAGGACAAAGTCCTGATGACGAATGGTCTGCCACGAAGACACGAAACGCACGAAACGAACTGACGCTGCATCGGCTTGACTACAGCCGAATGTGACCTATCCTTGACGGATGGAAACTGGGTCTCTACCGTCAGTCACTGAGGCTCGGAATATGGTGTCTGTCCCTCTTTTGCCTGGATACGTATCGCACCCTGCTGG
>DDXO01000037.1 GCA_002347155.1 Caldifarciminota bacterium UBA2258 | reverse complement strand
CGATTTGACATCCCCGCCCGCGAGGCCTAGAATCCGGCAAAGCTGGAATCGGCTGCGGCTCATGTTGCGTGCAGCTTACGGGCTGAGCTACTGCAGCGAGTGACGGAAAGGAGACAAAGCACTATGCTTGGTGTCTATGCACGAGAGAAGTTGGGCAAGGCTCTGGGGACGATGTCCTTTTCCATGGCCCCGCTCGCGGAACGCGCGGCTGAAGCATTCCTATACCACCTTATCCACGTGGAAACCACCCCTGACTGCGATCACCTTCACCCCCAGTTGCGCGAAGATTGGACGGCCATGGTAGCGCATGGTCGAGACACGGGTCTGTTTGGCCGTAGGGAGGGCCAGCGTGCGCCGACAGATGCCGACTACGACAGGTTCATGCAGAGCGTGATCAGTCTGTATGGTAGAGTCTGTGAACTCCAAGGTCATGACATGCAGAAGCTGGACACCGCCGAGGCGTAGCGGCAGGGGAGTTGCAGGGCCGGGGAGTCCCGGGGACACGACGGTTCGGATTCCGAGCAGNNCTGTCGGCCATCCAGCCCCCGCCGGTTTGACACCCCACGCGCCGTTGGCGCGAGGTTCCAGTTCCCAGTTCGCAGGTTGCAGTATCGAACCAGGTCACTCGATCTCTCGTTCCCACGTTCCCTCTCCCTGTCCATTGCAGATTGACCGACCCTGAGGTAATCTGACACCCCTGCCTGCATCGCGGGGATTTGACTAACGAAGGGCGGCGCGTAGGATGACCGCAGTGTCTTTCGGCCGCACCTCCGTCCTTGTCCTGGTTCTCCTTTTCCTGGCCGTGCTGTCGGTAACCACCCCCATCGGCGACTTTCCGCTGAATGACGATTGGGTGTACGGGCGTGCGGTGAGGCATCTGCTCCAGAACCACGAGTACCGGCCCACCCCGTGGACGTCGATGACGCTACTCACCCAGGTGCTTTGGGGCTGGCTCTTTTCACTTCCCTTTGGTTTCTCGTTCACGGCCCTGCGCTTCTCCACTCTTCTCCTCGCGCTGGCCACGCTGCTGTGTGTGCTGTTTCCTGTCCGTCGAAAGCAGGACCCGCTCTTTCCGGCCATGCTCGCGCCCCTGGTGCTCCTCTTCAATCCAGTCTACCTCAACCTCTCGCATACGTTCATGACGGACGTTCCGTTCATCGCATTCATGCTGGGCTCGGTTCTGCTACTGGTCAGAGGCGCCGAGCACGACAACAAGGTGTTGCTGGCGCTGGGAGTCTGCCTGGCAGTGCTGGCCACGCTCTTAAGGCAAACCGGAGTATTGATACCGATTGCTTTCGGCATTACCCTCCTCTCCCGACGTCCAGTCAGTGCCCGCAAGATCCTGTTCGCAACGGGGTTCGTGGCGGGCACGGTACTCGTTTATCTTGCGTACACGCACTGGCTGTCTGTGGCCGGGAGGCTCCCGGACGGCTACTTCGCACAATGGTCGCAGGTGCTCGACTTGTTCCGGTCCGGGCCGGGCGGCATCGCCGGCCGTGCCGCGCGCTCTCTACTCATCACTTACGTCTACCTCGGTATCTTCACCCTGCCGCTCGGACTGCTCTTTCTTTCCGGTACGTCGAAGCTGCGGCTGCTCGCGCTGCTGGCGGTGTCGACCGCGTTGCTGGCCGCCGCCCGGTTCTTTCACGTGGACTTCGCCGGGAACATCCTCTCCGACCGCGGGGTTGGACCATTCACGCTGGCGCACAGCCCCGGCTTCACCGCATTCACCGGCTCGCCGGTATCGGTGGCGGTACTTGGATTCCTCGCATTGGTCGGCGGTGCGCTGATGATTGAGATGCTCTCACGTGCGGCTCAGGACGCACGTTCGTTTCGGCTCGGCGCGGTCTGTTTATCGTTCGCGGCCCTGTATTCCCTTTCCATCTCGCTCGTGACCCAGCTCGACCGCTACATGCTCCCGTACCTGCCGTTCCTGGCCATTCCTGCTTTGAGCCATCTTCGCCGGAAGCCGCCCGCGAAGCCCGCGCTCATCGCCGCGCTCTCACTGACTGCGGCGTATGCCGCATTCTCGGTGAGTGCGGTCCACGATTACATGGCATGGAACCGAACGCGGTGGCAGGCGGTCAGCTACCTGACCGACGAACTCGGGGTGCCGGTTGACCGGCTCGATGGCGGGTTCGAGTTCAACGGTCTTCACGCTGCTCCCGGAGACTACGTCCACGCGCCGGGCAGCAGGCCGTGGCAGCTCAAGGACGCTGACTACGTGATCGCCTTTGACGCGATGCCCGGATACGACGTGCTCGATGAGTACCCGGTGAGGTCATGGCTTCCTTACGGCATCAAGCGTATCTGCGTGCTCAGACGTGGCGCAGCCGCACCCGGATGACGCCATTCGGTCCTCCCCCGCGTTTGCTCTCTTGACTTGATGAGGGGAGAGTTGTAAGCTGGCTTAGAGCGTATGGCGTTCTACTTTGCTGCGGCAGACGCTTCCGACGCACGGGTCGTCGTCATCGGTATGCCGCTTGACCGGACCAGTTCATTCATCCCCGGTACCCGGTTCGGCCCGGACGTCACCCGCATCGCCGCTGACAACATCGAGTCGTTCAGTCCCTACCAGAAGCGGGACATATCAACAATCCGCATCCACGATGCCGGCAACCTTGAATTCACCTACCCGACCCCGGGCTCTCCGCTGGAGCTGATTGCGGCAACCACGGCCGCTAATCTGACCCGCCGGGTGAAGCAGCTCGCGCTCGGCGGAGAGCACAGCATCACCCCGCCAATCGTCGCCGAACTGGCCAGGAAGTTCTCCAACCTGTGCGTCATCCAGTACGACGCCCACTCTGACCTGCGCCAGGAATTCCTGGGCGAACGAGTCAGCCACGCCACCGCGATGGCACGCGTGCTCGATGTCATTCCCCGCGACCGCCTGTTCCAGCTTGGCATCCGGTCTTTCTCCAGCGCCGGAGAGATGTCGCAACCTAACCTCTATCCGTTCGAGGTGCTCGCCCCGGTCGAGCCGGTGCGGGCTGCCGTCGGCGACCGTCCGGTCTACGTGACGCTGGACATCGACGTGCTTGACCCGGGCCCGATGCCCGACGTGCAGACACCGGAGCCGGGCGGGTGTTCGTTTCGCGACCTGGCGCTGTCGCTCGCCGGTCTCGCCGGACTGAATGTCGTCGGGTGCGACCTCGTGGAAGTCTGTCCGAGGACGATGCAGCCATCAGCCGGGGCTGCAACCGCGGCCGAGTTGGTGCGTGAGCTCTGCCTCTTGCTGGCCGGCGACTGACGACCACTCTCGCATGAATCAGGGGCTCTCGCGCCGCGGAGCTGCCCGCTCTTGTCCGGTGCGCCGCCCATTCTCCATCAGGCAATCTACCAAGGAGGTAACCGACCATGTGTTGCCGTGCTTGCTCCGGCTACGAGCAATGCCGGGCCAGGGGCAAACTGCGCGAAGACTGCTGTTCGCAGTGCCGCTATTTCGATTCGTGCATGGAAGAACCGACCGAGGAGAAGCCCAGGCATAGGGCCGCGCCCCACCATTACCGGGCAGTCCGGCACTAACCCAGCCAACCAGCCCGCCGTCAGGCCCTAGCGGCCGACCACCGCGACGCGCGCAACGCGTACGCCGCGCGGCGTCCTCACGACCAGTAGATACAGGCCACTGGCCTGACCACGCGGCCGCCACACGGCCTGGTGGCGTGCTTTTTCGACCGATAGCTCCGCCACCGGGCGCCCGGCCAGTGTCGTCACAACGACGGCTGTCGCATCGTACGGGAGCGAGTCTATCACGACGCCGCTGTGCACCCCCAGTACGCACGGATTAGGATAGACCCGGATGTGTTCGGCCGTGCTCTCCGGCTCCAGTGCGTAGTCGTAGACCGAGAGCCCGCGCTGCGTGCCGATCAACCCCAGCCCAAGCTCGTCGCTGATGGTGAGCGCCGAGTAGAACCTGACGATTTCCAGCGGGTTGGCAATCAGGCCGCTGTTTTGCGGGGTGAAGCTCGTCCAGGTGCGGGCGACCTGGTCATAGATCGAAAGCCCCCTCTCGGTCAGCAGCCATACGCGGTCAGAAGCATCTACCCGGACACGGTAGACACTGTTTGAGCCGATGCCGCTGTTCGATGTGGAGAAGACCTGAAATGACGAGCCGTCCCACACGGCCGCGCCCGCCGACGTCGCTGCCCATACGTGGTCCTCGCCGTCGACGGCCACTGACCTGACTTCGGCCGAAGGTAGTCCGCCGACCAGCACCGTATCGAAATCGTCGGACCGGTCACTCAGGGTTCCGGCATAGTCAATCATGACAAGGCCCTGGAGAAGACCCAGCCAGACGCGGTCCCGCGAATCGAACGCGAATTCGTAAAGCCCGCCCGGCGGCGGCGACAGACCAGGGACTTCGAATACGGTCTGCTGCAACAGGGAGTCAACCGCGACGACCGTGGCCCCGCCGTTGAATACCCACTTGGTGTCATGCCGGTCCAGGCCGAAGGCATCGATGATGTTCCAGCTCGAAGATTGGCCCCACTTCACCGTCTGCCACGACCAGTCGGCCGGATTGAACCCGGCGAGGCCGCCATCGCCGGCAAAGTGCGCGAACCAGACGCGGCCTTTGGAATCGACCCTCACCTGGAGAGGACGCGGCAGCACGCTCCAGATGAACGATACCGCGCCGGCCGAGTCGATAACCGAAATGGGATTATCCGTGTGACAGAGATAGATGTTGCCCGCCGTGTCGACCGCGCAGTCGGAGACCTGTGCGGACCAGATGCAGTTGTTAAGGTAGGAACTCCATGACTGGCCCGAGGCCGCGTACCGCAGTCCGGAGCCGTAGAGCTCGTTTCCGCCGCACCCGACCCACAGGGCACTGGCGAAGTGCAGCGCCCGCGCGTCTTCCTTGAGAATGACCGAGAAGCGCGCGGAGTCGGCCTGGTCTCCTTCATAGAGACCGGACCGCGTGGCCATGTAGATCCTCGGCCCGGACACGACCAACTGGTACACCCCGGTCGGTTCATTGAAGGCAAAGACCGGACGGAAGCCGGCGCTCTCCCCTATGGCCAGACCGGCCTCGGTGGCTATCAGCAGGCTGTCGTGCCACTCCGCGACCGCCCGCACCGAGTCACCGAACGGACTTCGATACGGCGTCCAGGCCTGGAAGTTCCGGTCGACGGCAGCAACCCCGCGGTTGGTGCCGACCCAGTACCGGTCAAACACGCCAACACAGAGTATCTGGTCGCTGAGCAGGTCCGGCACCCGCGTCGTTGTGAACCTGACGATGCTGTCATCATCGAAGTCGAGCAGCGTGCCGCGCGTCTCGACCAGATAAAGACCCTGGTCTGAGCCACAGAGCAGCCTGGTGCCGTCCCAGGTGAGAACGCGGACGTGCGTCGCCATGTCGCTTGGCCGGTACTTCCACACCCGGCCGCTTTCCGGCTCGATAACGACCAGCCCCCCGCCGTCGGTGCCGACCCACAAGCCGCCGGACGGGTCGCGGCTGATACAGAGGCAGCGATTGGTGGGCAGGCCGTCAGTGTTGACGAACGTCCGCCGCAACGTGGGCGCGTCCGCAATGTCGAGGCATGCGACGCCCCCGGTGGTTGCCAGGTAGAGCACCGATTCGGTCCCCGCCATCCCGTTCACGAAGTTGGTATTGGTGTATGCCCGCCAGTCCGGAATACTCGCGGTCGCGATCAGCACGACGAGCAGGATATTCATGTTGGCGCTAGACGATACTAGCGCACGGTAGACACGCGTCAACCATTGTCAGGAGGCGCCGCGCGCGCCGACTACTGCCCGGAGCGTGCGCAGCAGGATCGAGAAGTCCATCCACAGCGACCAATTGCGGATGTAGTACTCATCCAAGGTCAGACGCTCCTTGAACGGCAGCGAAGTCCGGCCCGACACCTGCCACAGCCCGGTCATGCCCGGCCGCACCCGCACGATTGTGTCGAGCGACTCGCCGATGCGCTCCGACTCAACCGGGAGGTACGGCCGTGGTCCGACCAGGGCCATCTCGCCCCGGAGCACATTCCAGAGCTGCGGCCACTCGTCCAGGCTGAACCGCCTCAGGAGCCGCCCGACCTTCGTGACCCGCGGGTCATTGGGAATTCGGGCGTACCTGAGCCACTCGTCGCGCAGCGCGTGGTCCGAGGCAAGCATCTCGTCCAGCCGCTTTTCAGCGTCGCAGTACATCGTCCTGAACTTGAGGCAGTCAAACATCCGGCGGCCACGCCCAATGCGCTTCTGCCGGAAGAGAACCGGGCCCCGGGATGACGCCTTAACGACGACGGCGAGGACCAGGAACACAGGCGACAGCACGATGAGCAGCAGCAAAGTGGCGGTCAGTTCCAGCACCAGTTTCGTGTAGGTGTTGAGCGGACGAAGCAGGCTGTATCGATACTTCATGACGAGCGTGCTGCCTACCTGCTCGACTTCTGCCGCCGTACTCTGAAGCAGAGCCGCCGTCGGAACCACGATGAGCTCG
Source organism: Caldifarciminota bacterium UBA2258 (assembly GCA_002347155.1). Lineage (GTDB taxonomy): Bacteria > Hydrothermota > Tepidihabitantia > Tepidihabitantales > Tepidihabitantaceae > UBA2258. The sequence goes on along the minus strand of DDXO01000037.1, from coordinate 6,109 downwards.
GCAAACCGCCGCTCTGCTAATCCCAGGACCGAACGCAGTTCCTCGGGTGTGAACGAATCCGATACAACGGCAAGGACGTAGTCCAGTCCGCTCGCCCGCGCAAGTGCATCGTCGATCATCCCTGAGCCGGGATGATGCGGCACCTGCCGGGCCACGACGTAACCAAGGGCACGGTGGCGAGTCAGTTCCCGGCAGAACTGCTCTGCCGCCGGACCGCTCCCGAGCAAGAGCAGTTGCTGCCGTCCGAGGCCGACAGCGGCCAGGAAACGCTTCAGCACCGCGCGGACGATTGGCGCGAGAACCATGCTGAAGACCAACGCCAGCAGGACGGCGACGCGGGATACGATCCATATCCGCCAGAGGAAAAGCAGTATCATCACCGCGGCGGTCGCGATGATGACCCCACGCACGTAGCGTCGAACCTCCTCCCACGCAACGAACCGCTTCGTGTAGAGCCCCTCGTAGGCGAAGACAAACGGGTATACGGCCAGCACGAACGCCTTCTCGGTGAACATGTGGACGTGCAGGCCCGGCGGGAAGATGTACGGGATTCCGGTCTGGAGCCAGTTGCGGACCAGGTAGCCAAGAGCATAGCCGGCGAAGACGGCCGCGCAGTCGCCGAGGACGAGCAGGGTCGTGGCGACGAGGCGGTGAAGGCGGCTCATGCTCGATGCAGGCCGGACTGCCAGGAGTACTCGAACTCCCTGAGGCCGACGAGCCAGCCTGCCTCGGAGACAAACAGGTACGCTGCGAACGCGACTCGCAACGCCAGCCGGCTTGGCCAGGCCCGGTCGATCGTGAAGTAGCGCATCAACGCCTTCAACCGCTGGTAGTCGCCGAACTGCTGGAACCTGCGTCTGACGCCTCCGTAGAAGTGCTCGACGGCGAGGCGCGGCTCCAGGTACACGCCCCAGCCCGAATCTCCGATCCGACGGCAGATATCCATATCCTCAGCGTACATAAAGAACCCCTCATCGAACCCCGCCACCTGGTCCAGAGCAGCACGACGAAACACCACGAGCGTCCCGATGACCGCCTCGACCGGAACTGGCTCCGTTGCCAGGTGTGCGTCCGCGTACTGGAAGTCACGGGCCGCGGCGTAGCCGGGGAAGACGCGGGCGAGCGGCGACCGTCGACCGGCCAGTATGTAGCGCAACCGGGGCAGACGTCGCGCCGAAGGCTGCGGTGTGCCGTCAGGATAACGAAGTTGCGGAGACACAGCGCCGGCATCAGGGCGGCCGTCCATGAACCCCACCAGCCCAGTCATCACCGGCGTAGAAAAGACCAGGTCGGGGTTGGCGACTGCCACGTAACGACCGGAGGCGTGTCTGTACCCACGGTTGAACGCCGCGCCGTAGCCCAGGTTGCGACTCAACAGCACCAACCTCGCTCCGCGCCGCCGGCACAAGTCCACCAGTTCAGCTCGGTCGCGTGAACCGTTATCCACGACCAGAGCCTCGAACCGCAGCAGCGGCTCGACGTCACGCAACGTGGATAACGCGCGGTCGAGCAATCCAGCCGAGTTGTAGTTGATGAAGATGACGGTCAGATCGGGAGGCATCAAGGACAGTCTATGGCCGCTGCCCTCCTTTTCAAGACCTAACCGGCCAACTGCCGGACCAACTCGCCGTCGCGGCTTCGGACGTCAATCACGACAGTGGGCCGGCCGAGCACGTGCGATGCGCACCCAAAACACGGGTCATAAGCCCGGAAGAACATCTCGACCGTGTTAAGCAGCCCGTCGTCGACCTTGCCCTCGTGAATCAACGCCTTGGCGGCTTCTCGCACCGACATGCAGATCGGGCCCTTGTTGTTGGTCGTGGCGACTATGAGATTCACCTTCTCAATCAGGCGATCCTCGTTTAAGTGGTAGTGATGGTAGAGAGTGCCGCGGGCCGCCTCGACCACGCCGACACCTTCCGGCTTCATGTCGAACTTCATGTTCCGGATGTCAGTCCCGGTTATCCCGGGGTCGGTCGCCAACTCCAGCGCTCGCTCCGACGCGTAGAGCAGTTCTACCAGCCGCGCCCAGTGGTAAGCCAGCGTCGAGTTCACCGGCTTCGTGCCGAAGGTGTCAAACAGCTTCCGATAGGCCGCGTCGGCGCCGGACGTAGCCATGCCGTCGGCCGCGTTCAGCCGCCCCAGCGGTCCGACCCGGTAGAGCCCCGAATCCGGGCCGTCAACCAGCCCCTTGTACCCAACGGCCTTGAGGTAGGTCGCCTTGACGTAGCTCCAGTCCAGCACGTGCTCGGCGATGTGGTCAAGATAGTCGCGGCCCTCGAACTTGACGAACTCCTTTCCCTGCTGGTCGGTGACGCGGACCTTGCCGTCGTAGAAGTTCACCAGGTTCTTCTCATCCACCATACCCATGTTGTAGACTGAGTGGCCGAGCTTTGGATTCTGTATCAGCGCCATGTAAGCCGGGTTCTTGAGAACAACATCATCGAACAACTGCAGCGAGAACTTGGCGAAATCCACGCAGGACCGCGCCATCGCCTCGATCTCTTTGCGGCCATCCTCGTTCAACTGCTTGGTCTGCCCGCCCGGCACGCCGCTCACCGGGTGGGTCGGCTTGCCGCCGAGTATCTCGGTAATCCGCTGGCCGTAGGCCCGGTGCTTGATTACTTCCTTGGCCGTGTCTACGCCGACCTTCTCGATGACACCGAGGATGTTCCGCTTCGCCCTGGGCGCGTCCGGTCCGACGATGAAGTCGGGCGCTCCCAGGAAATAGAAGTGCAGGATATGGTCATAGATGATGTACCCGCTGTAAATCAACTCGCGGAGCTTGCGTGCGGTCTCGGTCGGCTGCGCGCCGAATGCCGCATCGAGCGCCTTGACCGCAGCGTAGTGGTGAGCGACCGGGCAGACCCCGCAGATGCGGCTGGTGAGCTGGGGCATGTCCTCGGCCTTGCGACCAACGCAGAATTGCTCGAAACCGCGCAGCTCCGGCACCTGCAGGTAGGCGTTTTCGACCTCGCCCTTCTCGTCCAGAAAGATCTCGATCTTGCCGTGCCCCTCGAGCCGGGTGATCGGGTCGATCGTAATCCGCCTGCTCACTTCTGCCTCCGCCTATTTATAGTCGCGCTGGCCAGGCCGTACATGTAAAACGTCCCGACCGGGTCTTTGACCTTGGCGAGTAGCTTCTCGGTCTCCGCCCCAGTGATGTCCTTCTCGTCGTCCACCCGCAGCACCGAAGCGAGCGCCGAAATCATCTTCCCGCCCTGGTCCGAAACCTCAGGCGTCGGCCCCATGCAACCGGTGCAGGGCCAGTTGCCGTTGATGCAGCGCTGCCCACACCCGGCCCGGGTGACCGGCCCCATGCAAATGATTCCCTGTTCGAGAAAACAGACGCCGGGGTCGGCCTGAATCTCCCACACTCGCTTGACGTCCGGCATCTTCTTGGCTACGTGTTTGTTCCGGTCGCACACATCACATAGAGCCTTGGTCGGCGCCAGCACGCTGCCCCTGGGTGGAAGTGCCCCGTCGAAGATGGCTTGCAGAGCATCGAGGATTCCCTGGACCGCCGGCGGGCACCCGGGCAGGTAGTAGTCAACGTATACGACGCGATCCAGCGGCGCCACCTTGTCGTAGAACTCAGGCAGCGTCACCTCACCTTCCGGGACCCTCGCCTTCACCAGTGGCCTGGTACCCTCGGGGTTCACGACCGACGGTTCTTCCGTGTAGATATGCTTCAGAATCTGCTCCCGGGTATACAAATTGGCGAGGCCCGGAATGCAGCCGTGGTGGGCGCAGGAGCCGAAGGCAACCAGGACCTTGGACTTCTTGCGGAGCAGATGAGCCAGCTCCTCCTGCTCGGAATTGCGGATCGAACCGTTGAAGAAGCAAACGTCCATATGCCGGTCCGGCATGGCCTTAACGTCCGCGTACTTCGTATCCATTGCCACGGGCCAGAGCAGGATGTCTGCCCGTTCAATTACTTCCAGGATCTTCTCGTTTGTGTCGAGGACGGCAATCTCGCAGCCTCCGCACGAGGCCGCCCAATAGAATCCAAACTTCAGCTTATCGGGCAATTGGGTTCTCCAGGGTAAGCAAGGGCGAAGAGAATAGGCGATTCACCCTCAAAGTCAAGCAGCCTCGCCGCTTCTCATTCCCCATCTTCCGGCCACCACGGTCGCAGCCGCCAGGTAGAGGAACGGTACTGCCGGCACGCGGAACCGACCATCAGTGAACGGCAGGGCGACCGCGACGAAGTACAGCCCGACGAGTATGAGCAGCACCTTTTCGGCCCGCCAGCGTCTGAATCCGAGCGAGACCAGCGCCAGTAGAAACGCCCCCACGGCCGTAAGCAGCTCGAACCCGGCCAACAGCCACATCGCGAGCCTCACACCTCGGGAAAAGCAATCCCGGTTGAGCAGCACGCTACCTTGAATCGCCGGGACCTTGGCTGCGCGCGTACGCAACACAAGGTCGTCGGACTTGATGCCGGCGATGACCTTGGGCACGCCTCGCAGGCATATCCAGGCGTAGCGGAATGGGTCAGCGAAAATGACGCCCGTCGCCTTCCGCGTCATCGCCTCGGCCAGTTCAAGCGGGTTGTCGGTCTCCAGTCTTGACGTAAAATCACGCGCCAGCTCAATCCTTGCGACGTCCCACGTCGTGTGCTGCCTGTCCCCTATCACCGAAGCCGCATTAAGATAGAGCAAGTTGTACGCGCCGTTGGAAGTCAGGCTGAAACGACCGTAATGATGGTAGTTGCGGGCAGCCCAGATTCCGGGCAACAACGAGAACGCGGCCAGCATCATGACCAACCCTCGCCAGTTCCGCCTGGCGGCCAGTGCTATGCCGAACGGAACGAATGCGAACAACGCAACCGGCCTTACCAGCACCGCAAGACCCAACACCAACCCTGCCAACAGCGGCCTCAAACTTGCAGCTCGCGGCTGGTAGCTTGCGGTGGTCCAGACCAACGTCGCCGCCTGTACCACCGCGAACGTAAACAGCACCTCGGACATGACCATACCGGACGAGAAGATACTCGGTATGTCAACGGCAAGCAGCACCGCTGCCAGCAAACCGACCCGCGCGCTGAACAACCGGAACCCGATGAGCCCGGTAAGAAACACGGTCAGCCCGCCGAGCAGCGCCTGAACAACCACAATGGCTGCTATGTTGTTGTCGAGCAGAGCAAGTAGCAACGGATAGCCCGGAGTCCGAAACGTGTTGGGCTCGTGGTTCCAGGTATACAACTGCCGTTGCCTGATGCCCTTCGCGAGCAACAGGTACTGCTCCGAATCACCCAGCCCGGGCCCGCCGCCCCGTTTGAGGTACACGGCTTCGGGCTCCGGCTTCACCCGATCCGGAGCCAGGTAGCTGTGGCCCTTTAATGACGCCGAAACCGCAAACCGGATTGCGACTGCTGCCACGACCACGGCCAGCAGCGATGCGACCTCGCCTCTGGACACGCAATACTCATAGCCCGGCCGCACCGAATGTCAAGACCAGCTTCGTTCCCGCAGCCCGGTGCGGAACCCGTTCTCGGCATCTCCCCTCTCCTGTTTCGACCGTCCCACTCCGACCTTGACGAACAGACCTTAAGTGTCTATGCTTAGCCCTCGTCCCAGACAGGACTGGTTGCAGACCCTCGATTGAGGGTGACCCAAACCTGAGGCTGTTCATACTAAGGAGGAACGCATGCCTGTCAAACTGGCAATCAATGGCTTCGGCCGAATCGGACGCCTGGTCGCGCGAATCGCGTCGCACCACCCGCAGATCGAGGTCGTCGGCATCAATGACGTTGCTGACCCGACGACGCTTGCCCATCTCTTGAAGTACGATTCGGTTCACGGCCGGTTCCCCGACGTGGATGTTGACGGGGACTATCTCATCATCGCCGGCCGCAAGGTACTGGTGAACAACGCCAAGAAGAATCCGGAACTGCCCTGGCAGCAGCTCGGCGCCGAGTACGTGATTGAGTCCACCGGTCTCTTCACCGAGTACGACAAGGCGGCGATGCACCTGCGGTACGGCGCCAGGAAAGTCATCCTCTCGGCGCCGCCCAAAGGCGACAAGGCCGTCAAATCGCTGGTGATGGGTGTGAACCACACCACCTACGATCCCAAGACCGACCACATCGTCTCCAACGCCTCGT
>DDXO01000098.1 GCA_002347155.1 Caldifarciminota bacterium UBA2258 | reverse complement strand
CGGCGGGTTTCCGCGCGGGCAATCGCCATCGTTGACTTTCGAGATGGTCCGTTTTATGATGGAGGCGACGACAGGGGATGGCAGACCAAAGGCCTGCCGCGCATGAAAGCCCCCGCCGCCGATTCGCGCAAGTTCTGGAATCATGAGGAGGCAGTGCTTGTCGATCGGAGATAACCGACTGTTAGTCCGGAACTCAGCCGCCCGCAACCGGGCCGCGAAGGCCAACGTCCTCCTGTGCGCGCTGGCGTTGGGACTCGGCGTGAGCGTCGGGTACGGGCAGTGGCTGGAGACACAGATCACGCTGCCGGATTCGCTGGGCGGAGCGTCCGACCCATTCTGTCTCACAGCCGATACCTCGGAGCGCTACGTCTACATCGGTGACGCAAGCGGACGCGTGTACGTCGTGGACGCGGAGGCCGGCACCCGAGTCGCCAAGATCCCGTGCATATTCGTCGCCGCTGTCTGCACAAACACCCGCCAGAACAGGGTCTATGCCGCTGACTACGGAGGAAACCGAGTCCTTGCGATATCGTGCGCCACCAACCAAGTGGTTGCGACCATCCGTCTGGGTGCCGCCGGGTTGCCGCTTGCCCTGTGCTACAACAGCAGCGATGACAAGATATACGTCGCCAGCGATGGAGGCGACCTGACGGTCATCGAGTGCTCTTCCGACAGCGCTGTCAAGACGATGCACCTAGGAGAGAGTCCGAACCAGTTGTGCTACAACCCGGCGAGTAACAGAGTGTTTTACACCGGAGATGACTCTCTTCTCGTGGTGATTGATGGAGCGAGCGACTCGGTTGTCGCGGTCCACGTGGTAGACTGGAGCGGTCTTCTGGTGGTGAACGCCGTCGCCGACCGGGTCTACATGGCCGGCTGTATCGATGGTGACCAGGGTGTTTTCGTGCTGGACGGCGCAACCGGAGCCGTGCTGGACTCGATGAACGCCGCCCGGGACGTGATGTGCCTCAATCCGCGCACCCAGAAACTCTATACCGGCAGCAGTGACTTAGGTGAAGTGTACGTCTTTGACTGCGCTGCCGATACGCTTGTTGCCCGGCTCCGTCGGCTCCGTGTGGATGTCTTCTTCTCCATGGCCTGCGATACCGTCACCGACCGTGTCTACGCCACGTCCGCCTTCGGATCGAAGAATGAGCTTCTGGTGATAGACGGTGTCGCCGACACTTTGGCTGCGAGGACAGAGGGCCCCAGCCGGGGCAGACTGCTGACCAGCTCAAAACGGGGCCGCGTGTACTGCACTGACGACGGCGGACCCGCCCTGGCGGTCTTCGATATCGGTACCGACAGCGTGCTCCACAACATAATGATTGGCGCAAGTACCGGGCTGATGTGCTACGACTCGACCGACGACAAGATCTACTATGTGAGCCAGTCTTTCTTGGGCGAGGCCGGCGCCATTGACGCTGCGACAAACCAGCCGGTTGGGCATGTCCGTGTCGGGCGGTACCCGCAGTCCGTTGTCTGGCACGCACCGACCGACCGGGTGTATTGTGGCGGGGGGTGGGACATCACCGTCATCGACGCGACTGCCGATACGGTGACGAAGGTCCTGCCTGTGCCCGGCTACGTGATGTGCAGCGCTCCGCGCGTGAACAAGGTATATGCCTTCAGGTATCTCAGTCATGTGGACGGGGAGTTGGTCGTCATAGACTGCCGGAATGACTCGGTCATAGATGCGATCCCGATCCCGACAAGCTACGTGTCTTCAATGTGCTACGCCGCCTATGACAAGCTGTATGTCGCCGCGTACTACGACCTCTTTGTCGTCGACTGCGTCAAGGATTCGATCATTCGTTCATACGCGGTTGACTACCACCGAATCGCGGCCGGCCGCGACGGCAAACGAGTCTACTGCGCGAGCTCCAATGCGCTCAGAACCTTCGACCCGGCCGGCGACACGGTGGTGGCCGAAGTCTCTTGGGAATCCTACGGGCTCTGGGGGATGGTCTATGCCCCGGTCGTGGACAAAGTGTACTGCGTGGATACGGATGGCTTCATCCTGGTTGGGGACGGTGCAACCGACTCTCTCGTTGCCGAGATTCCGTTGGATGATGCATGGTCAATCGGCTACGACAGCGCCAGCGGCTTGGTCTTCTGCGGTCAGGCCTCAAATACGTCAGTAACGTTCATTGACAGCCGCACCGACAGCGTAATCGGATCGCTCGGTACGGACTTCTACCCTGAGATATTCGTTACCGTGCCGGCGCACAACCGTGTCTATGTCGGCGGTTGGACCAACTGGGGCACGTCCTCTCTCCCAGTGATTCGGACTGACCAGCCCGGCGTGGTGGAAGCAGGTCAATCCTCCACGTCGAAGAACCCCGCATTTGCCACGATAGTATCGAGCAACTCACCTTTGGTTGTTATCCAGCCATCAGTCCTACTGGATGCAGTCGGGCGCAGGGTGTTCGACACGAGGCCGGGGCTGCGCAGTCTGAGCGGCCTCCGGGCAGGCGTCTACTTCCTCCGAAGCTGCACAAATGGTGAAGTCGTGAAGATTCTCTTGGTGGATTGATGCATTACTCGCAGGTTCTGTCTGGGAGGTGTTGGATGGGCTAGGAGTGTGTCGGGAAACCCGGTCTGGATTGAGTGGGATCTAGCGCCTGACTGGGTTACTCATGTCAGAGAACTGAGGATTGGCGGGTACTTTGCTGCCCCGACCAGCTTCTGGCGGTGCGGCAGCGCTCGGCCGAGGCTATCCGGCAAGCGCCGGCTGCCAGGACCAGCGGAACAGCTTGAGCAGATTGTGCGTCAGGCAGATGATCTGCCATTCCGCGTCTACTTTCCCAAATCCCCGCAGCAGGAATCGCCGAAAACCCCGCGCCTCTTTGATCTGGCCGACTACCGGCTCGGCAATCTCCTTGCGCTTCGCGTAGGTGCAGCGCCCCTTGATGGTGCGGAGCTTCCGTGCCATCCGTTCCTTTACCGTTAGCCCCTTCGGTATCCGACCACGCGGCGCCGGCGGCGGCACTTCACCATGTTTCAGTCGCCCGGTCGCAATGTAGGCATCAATCCCCGCTCCCTTGAGAAACCCCACGTTGTCATCGCTGTAATAACCGTTATCCATCGTCATCCGTCTCGGGCACACGCCGCCCAGATTCGCCTTCATCCGCTCAACCATCGGCTCCACTTGCTGCTTGTCGTTACATTCCTGCGTCACCCCGGCGGCCACGATAATCTGATGCGCTGAGTCTACTGCCACCTGACCGTTGAAGGCCTGCTCAAACGCCTTGGTCGCTCCGTCCCTCATTATCCGGGAATCAGCATCGGTGAAGTTACGTTGCGCTCTGGGCTTCACTCGCACGGCGGATGCTGCCTCCGGCTTTGCTGCCTTCGACTTGTCGGATGCTCCTTGCCCGGCTTGCGCTTCCTGCTTCGCCTCTTCCTCTAACGCCCGCTTCGCTTCCTGTATCTTCTTCAGTCGTTGCTTGCGATAGCGCAGCTCCTCCGGTAGCTCATCGCCCCGTTTGCCCTTGCCATACCTCACGTCTTCCGCCGCATCAATAGCTTCTGCCTCGCCCAGCAGCCGTGCAATCTCGGCCTCAAGCTCTTCGGTCTTCTTCTGCATATGACTGTAGCTCATCGCTTTGTGCTTGGAAGCATTGGCCTTGACCTTGGTGCCATCCAAAGCGACATGACCCAACTTCACCAGACCGGCTTTCTGGCAGAGTCTCAGCACTTGCAGAAAGGGGAAATAGGGACACTTCCCATATTTCCCAATTCCCAATCTTCCCTATAACACAGGATAAATCGGGACACTTTGGATAGGATAGTGCACGCGAATCTCGGCCCGGTTCTACCGTCTCGACACGCCTAGATTCCGGTCGGTGAAGAAGGCGGTGGTGGCGCACTAGCGCGCGAGAGGACGCAGACAGAAGGCAGTAGACAGCAGACAGCCAAGGGGCGGGCAAAGGCCCGCCCCTTACTATCGTACGCGTCCCGAGCCGATAGACGCAGCCGATGTCCGGTTCGGCGGGCGGGGCGGGGGTCACAAGAGAGAGGAACGAGGATAGAGGAGTGGGGACCGGCAACGGTTGGAGGGGAGGGTGGCCGCACGCGCGGATGGCGACGGCAGTTCGGGAGCGCGCACCGCCATGGGCACTTGCACCGGCACGGTCAGA
>DDXO01000017.1 GCA_002347155.1 Caldifarciminota bacterium UBA2258 | reverse complement strand
GACAAGCCGCAGGTCTTCCGCGAGGCGTTTCGAGTGTTGCGCCCGGCCGGGCGGCTGATGGTCTCCGACATCGTGCTCAACTCGCCGTTGCCGAAGGAACTGCTTGCCTCAGCCGCGGCCTATGTTGGCTGCATCTCGGGCGCGAGTCTCAAGAATGACTACCTCGCGATGATGTCCGCTGCCGGTTTCTCCGATGTCGCCGTCGTGTCGGAAGAGCGGTTCCCGGTTGAGGCGACGGCCAGCGACCCGACTCTCCAGGCGCTCGTGCGTGAGTCCGGCCTGTCGGCCGACGAGCTGCGGCGAGCGGCCGCCGGAGTGCTCAGCATCAAGGTCTCGGCCCTCAAGCCAACGAAGTAGACGGGCTAGCTCGGCAGCCTCCTCGCCTGCGTCTAGTGTCCTGTAACTAACGGCTCTTTACATCCGACAACACCGCGTAGGTCTGTCTCTCTGAGCTGCAAGGCGAAGAGTCTTCGGAGCCGACGATTCTTCACTTCGTTCAGAATGACATGTTCGACCCGCACCGGCGTGGCCTCCCGTATTGTCGAGGTATTCCGCTTACACCTCACTAGGCGGTCTAGAATGTTCTCGCTTGACAACCGACGCCGACCATTGCATAATTGTGCAATGATGCAAACAATGAGCTAGCCAATGCCGGAAACACTGTTCGCGGCTCTGGGCAACGATGTGAGACTGAGCATCGTGGGTCTGCTGGCCAAAGGTGAGCGGTGCCTGTGCGAGATCACCCCTCACTTCCACCAGGACCCGTCAGTCGTCTGCCGACATCTGCAATTGCTTGAGCGTGCCGGTGTCGTGGTCTCGCGGCGCGACGGGCAGCGCACTATCTACCGACTTGTCGACCGTCGGACGGTCAGACTCGTAGAGGCGGCAGTGGACATAGTCAAACGCCCTGGCCGGAAGAGGCTTGCCGGCTCAGGGACATCAAAGGAGGATAGGTAATGCTGAGTTCACTACTCGCCAACGTCGAGAAGTTGATTACCACCCAACCCCTGCTGGCGGTGCCGGTGGTGTTTCTCGGCGGGCTTGTGACTGCCCTCAACCCCTGCGTGCTGGCCTCGATACCGCTTGCCATCGGGTTTGTGGGAGGTTACGCGACCGGCCGGTCCAAGGGCTACGCCCTGTTGCTGGCGCTCTTCCTCTTCCTCGGCATTGCCGCCGCGTTCACCGCTCTCGGCATGGTCGCGAGCCTTGCCGGCACGCTCTTCGGGACCACATCGAAGTTCTGGCCCATCCTGATAATCATCGTCTGCGTCGTGATGGGCGGCCAGATACTCCTCTTCCCCAACTTCGAGATACCGATGCCGCGCGGTTTCGCGCCCAAGACTGGCGGCATCGTCGGCGCGTTCCTGCTCGGCGCCTTGACCGGTGTCATCGCCACGCCCTGCGCGATGCCTGTGCTTGCCGTCCTGCTCTCCTACGTCGCCTCAAAGGGTAACGTGGTGTACGGCGGGCTGCTGCTCTTCACCTACGCACTCGGCCACTCGGTGCTCGTGCTGGCTGCCGGGAGTTCGATGGGAATCGCCGAAGCAATGGTGAACTCCAAGGGCCTGAAGAAGGCCTCGACCATTCTCAAGAAGGCCTCGGGCGTGCTGCTCCTGCTCGTGGCCGCGTATTTCCTGTATGACATCTTCAAACGATAGGAGTTGGATGTGATGCTGAGACGACTGCTACTGACCGTGATGGTGGCCGGCTTCGCCCTGATGCTAGCGCCCGGCTGTGGCGGCGGAGCCAAGGCGCCGGCTGCTGCCAAGCCGGATACCGCGGTTCAGACCGGGGCCATCTGCGACACGACGCTCGACACGAGCGTGGCCGCCAACAATCCGGCCCAACCCGATACCCAGAAGCCCGAGCCGGTTAAGAAGGTAGAACCCGAACCGCAGAAACCGAAGCCTGAGCCCGAGAAGGTCGCGGAGAAGCCCAAGGAACTACCCAGGATGTGGGATTTCGGCTCCGAGAACTGCATGCCCTGCAAGACAATGAAGCAAATCCTCGACCCGATGATGGCGGACTACAAGGGCAAGGTCGACGTCCGCATCATCAACGTCTACGAGGACAGGGAACGCACTCAGCAGTTCCGCATCGTCACGATTCCGACCCAGGTCTTCATCGACGCCGGCGGCAAGGAGCTCTTCCGCCACATCGGTGTCTATCCGCGCGACTCCATCGTCGCGAAGTTCAAGGAATTCGGCTGGGAGTAGTTCGTGAGAGAACGCAACAAGCTCCTTGTCATCCTCGGCGTCTTCCTGTTCTTCTACCTCGTGCCGCTGGGTGGAAGCCGCATTCAGGGCGCCCTGCTCGAAGGGTTCCAGATGCTGCAGGACTACGCGCGGCTCCACGTCCTGCTCTGCCTCGTGCCCGCATTCTTCATCGCCGGCGCAATCCAGAACTTCATTTCCAAAGAAGCGGTGCTCAAGTACTTCGGCCCGAAGTCGAACAAGGCGCTGGCCTACTCAGTCGCCTCGGTTTCGGGCGCGATTCTCGCGGTCTGCTCGTGCACGGTCCTGCCAATGTTCATGGGCATCTACTACGCCGGCGCGGGCCTCGGGGTGGCGACGACTTTCCTATACTCGGGCCCGGCCATCAACGTACTAGCCATCTTGATGACCGGTCGAGTGCTGGGCCTGGAACTCGGGGCCGCGCGCGCCATCGGCGCCGTCATCTTCTCCGTTATCATCGGCCTGCTCATGGCCTTCATCTTTATGAAATCGGAGAGGCAGCGGGCCGAATCCCAGGCCGGCTTCAACCTTGAGGCCACGAAGGGCGGCCGCCGGCTCTGGCAGAACATCCTCTACTTCGCCGCAATGATTCTCGCGCTCATCTTCCTGACCTGGGGCAAGCCGAAGGAACCAATCGGCTTCTACAATGCGGTCTACTCGGTTCACTGGTACCTGGCCGGAGCATCCCTGCTTGGCCTCGCGCTGATGCTCTGGCGCTGGTTCAACCGGCAGGAGATGAAGGACTGGGTGGCCTCGACCTGGACCTTTGCCAAGCAGATAATGCCCCTGCTCTTCGGCGGCGTGTTCGTCGCCGGGTTCCTGCTCGGCCGGCCGGGTTTGAACGCGGGCATCATCCCGGATTCGGCCATATCCGGTCTGGTCGGAGGCAACTCGCTTTGGTCCAACTTCTTCGCCTCGGTCTCGGGAGCCCTCATGTACTTCGCCACCCTGACCGAAATCCCTATCCTCCAGGGCCTCCTCGGTTCCGGCATGGGAAAAGGGCCGGCGCTTGCACTGCTCCTATCCGGCCCGGCCCTTTCCCTGCCCTCGATGATTGTCATCACCCGTACCATCGGCCCGAAGCGCGCGTTCACCTACATCCTGCTCGTCGTCGTCCTCTCAACCTTTGTCGGTCTGATCTACGGAACACTGGCATGATTCGCGTCCTCTTCGCCTGCGTCGGCAACTCGGCACGTAGCCAGATGGCCGAGGCGTTCTGCCGCGAGTTTGGCCGGGGTGTCGAATGCGCCTCGGCTGGGTCCAGTCCGGCCGCGATGGTTCAGCCCAACTCGGTCGCCGTAATGCAGGAAGTCGGCATGGACATTTCCTCTTCCCGGCCCAAGGGATTCGGGGACCTGCCGGACCTCAAGTATGACTACCTCGTAACGATGGGTTGCGAGGTGGTTTGTCCGTTCCTGCCCGGAGCAAAGGAAGTGAAGTGGGACACTCCTGACCCGCACGGCAAGGACATCACCGAGTTCCGCCGGGTGCGGGACATCATCAAGGCCGAAGTATCGAAGCTGCTCGCCGACCTTAACCGTCAGGTGCCGAGGGAGCCTTAGTGGGCATCGATATCCCATGTGCGGGTGTGCGGGCGGCAACGCACTCAGGCGGCCTCGCAGCCACCCTCATCGAGAAAGACCTTGCCGGGGTATCGGTTCCCACCTCCGGGCCTCGCAGCAAGAAAGCCACTACGTCCTGAGGAGGAATGATGTTTGAGCGAATTCTTATCGCCACTGACCTGAGCGATGCGTCGGCACAGATGATCAAGTGTCTCGGGCCGCTTCGTACCCATGGTGCGCGGGAGGCAATCATACTCTACTGCCTGAATGCCTACGCGCCCGAGCCGCTGACCGCGGACATGCTGAAGTTCGTTCAGCCCAAGCTCGACCACCAGGCGGCGCTGGCCCGCGAAGCCGGTTTTGAAGCCCGAGTCGAAGCGGCCATCGGTTCGCCGGCCCGCGAAATCCATCGGTTTGCCGAGACTCGGGATGTTTCGCTTATCGTCATCGGCTCGCACGGCCATTCCCTTGCCTATCAGGGAGTGTTCGGCAGCACCGCCTGCGCGATTCTCCACGGCGCCCGCCGGCCGCTCCTCATCATGCGGTTCCGGCAGGTGGAGCGGGACGGCAGGGGAATCAACGAGGTCGTGCCGTTCGAGCCGACCCACCACCTGCTCTACGCCACCGACTTCTCGGACAACGCCGAGCACGCCTTCGGCTACGTTCGTGAGCTGGTGCGCAGCGGCGGCAAGCGCGTCACGCTGGTGCACGTCCAGGACCGGACGCGCATCGGCAAGCACCTTGAGCACAAACTGGCCGAGTTCAACCAGATTGACACTGCCCGGCTGGAAAGACTGAAGGAACAGCTCACCGAGGACGGCGCAGAGGAAGTGACGCTTGAACTCCCGTACGGCGCGCCTGCCGGTGAGATTGTCCGTCTCACCCGGGAACGCCAGGCGTCCATTGTCGTGATGGGATGCCAGGGCCGGGGGTTCATGGCCGAGGTCTTCCTCGGCAGCGTCAGCCATAACGTCGCCCACAACGCGCCGGCGCCGCTGCTGCTGATACCGGCAATCCGTTAGCGCTGAAGGACAGTCAGAAACAGGAGAACTGTGATGAAAGTACAGATTCTCGGCATCGGCTGTGCCCGTTGCCAGGAGCTTGAGAAGCGCGTCATTGACACGCTTGCCGAGCTCAATATCGCCGCAGACATCGAGCACGTGAAGGACCTGAAGCTCTTCGCCTCCATGGGCATCTTCATGACCCCCGGCCTCGTCGTCGACGGCAAGGTCGCGAGCCAGGGCAAGGTCCCGTCAAAGGACGAACTGAAGAAGCTGCTCAGCGGAGGCAAGTAACCATGGCCGGATGCTGCGCTCCAGGTGAACCCACCTGCGCCTGCGGCACAAAGGATATCCTCCTGCTTGCCTGCTCGGGCGGCTCCAACGTCGGCCAGATTGCCAACGACGCGGCCAAGGCGCTGGACGGCTACGGCCAGGGAAGCATGTACTGCGCCATCGGCGTCGGCGCGCAACTGCCGGGCTTCGTGAAGGACGTGCAAAGGAAACCCTGTGTCGCCATTGACGGTTGTGGGACGGGCTGCGTCCTCAAGACACTGGAGAACGTAGGCGTGAAACCGGCGGTCCACGTGGTCGTCACCGAACTCGGCATCAAGAAGCACGGCGCGTTCGACCATACCAACGACGACATCGCCAAGGTCGTCGGCGCGGTCGTGGACGCACTTGCCGTGGGCCAGACCTGAGGAGTAGCCGGGTGTCGTTGACGCCCGCAACTGCCGCCACCGCCGCAGCCATCCTTGCGACCGGGTCGCGCGGCTTGCCTCCAGCCCACGGTGTACCTAGACTCACCAGATGAAACAAACGCTCTTCGTCCTGACGGTCTTGGCCGTCATCTTCCTGGCCGCGTGCGGCGGACAGAAACCCGCTGCCGTCGCCAAGGCCGATACAACCGCTACCTGTTGTGATTCAGCCACGCTCGCCAAGTGCCTGTCCGATTCGACTGGCTCCGGATGCGGCGACTGCGTAGCCCCGGCAGCGCCGACTGACAGCGCCGACGCGAAGACCGCGCCCGCTCAATGCACGAGCTGAGGATACTGACGCTGACGCGTGTCGTCAGCAGATGAACTGACCGCGAAAATGTCACCGGTGACCTCGGCCTGCATCGAAAAGAAGCCCAAGGGCCTCAATGTCTTTGAGAAGTATCTGACCGTCTGGGTGCTTGCCTGCATCGGCGTTGGCATCTTGCTCGGCAAGCTCGCGCCCGAGCTGGCGAAGACGCTGGATGGCATCGCCATCTACACCAGCGGCGCGCCGGTCGTATCCATCCCGATTGCTGTCTGCCTCTTCTTCATGATGTATCCCATCATGGTGAAGATCGACTTCGCCGAAGTGCTGCAGGCCGGCAAGAACGCCAAGCCGGTCGGGCTGACCCTCTTCGTCAATTGGGCAATCAAGCCGTTCACGATGTACGCCATCGCCGTCCTCTTCCTTGGCGTGCTCTTCCGCGGCCTCATTGGCCCGGACGCGGTCGATCTCGTGAAGTTGCCGCTCGGCATCAAACTCGAACCGGGCGCGATCTATGGCGTCGGCCGGGTCGTGCTGGTCAACGGCACTAAGCTGCTGGAAGTCCCGCTCTGGCGCAGCTATCTCGCCGGCTGCATCCTGCTGGGCGTCGCGCCCTGCACCGCGATGGTCCTTGTCTGGGGACATCTGGCCAAAGGCAACGCCGGCCACACGCTGGTGATGGTCGCCATCAACTCGCTGACCATGCTGATACTCTACGGTGTTCTGGGCGGCTTCCTGCTCGGCGTCGGCCGGCTGCCCGTGCCGTGGCAGGCGCTGGTTCTCTCAATTGCCATCTACGTCGCCCTGCCGCTTGTGGCGGGCTACGTCAGCCGCAAGCTCATCATCCGGGCCAAGGGCGAAGTATGGTTCCAGGACAGGTTCCTGCACGTGCTCACGCCAATCACCATCATCGCGCTCCTCGTTACCCTCGTCCTCCTCTTCTCATTCAAAGGCGACGTCATCGTATCGAACCCTCTAACGATTCTCTGGATCGCCATTCCGCTCTTCATCCAGACCAATCTCATCTTCTGGCTCGGCTACGTCCTCGCCCGCTGGCTCAAGCTCTCATACGAAGACGCCGCGCCCTCCGCCATGATTGGCGCATCCAACCACTTCGAAGTAGCCATCGCCACCGCCACGATGCTCTTCGGCCTCTCCTCCGGCGCGGCCCTTGCCACGGTCGTCGGCGTCCTTATCGAGGTCCCGGTGATGCTCCTCCTCGTCCGCATCTGCCTCAGGACACAGCGCTGGTTCGCCGCTCGCACGCAGGAGCAACGCCCGGCCCGGACCTGAGCCGGACCGCCGCGAGGGACTAGGATTCCTCCCTGCCGGTGTCCTTCATACGCTGGGTCGGCCGGAAGTTGTTGAAGTTCCAGTTCAGGCTGAGCAGGAATACCGGGGACCGGGGGCTGAAGGATGACCGCGTGTAGAAGCCGCTGCCGGATGTAGTTGATTCTTCCCCGCCGGTGCCGAGCAGGTCCCGGACCTGGAGCACCGCCGCCACCCGTTTGAAGAAGAGTTGCCGGACGCCGAGGTCGGTCGTCAGGACGCCCTCGCGTCGGCCTTGGGCTGAGGCCGACGGGCTCTCGTAGCCGGCATTGAACTGGACCTTGGTGCCGGTCGGCAGACGAAGTTCATTGCCGAGCCGGGCGCTCCAGTTGACGCTCGACCGGTCGAATTCCCGCCCTTGGACGACGCCGGCAATCCGGTAGTCGTAGATGTCCCCAGACGGGCTGATTGTCCACCACTTGAACGGCACTATGTCCAGCGACAGCTCTGCGCCGAGTGAGCGGTCATCTCCGATGTTCTGGGATTCGTGCAGCACCACGCCTTCGCGGTAGAAGGACTGTACTTCCTCGGACTTGTCACGGGTCGTCCGGTAAAATGCGGTGACTGATGCCTGTCCGGGTCCAAGTGGGATGGCCGAGCCCGCCTGCCAAGAGTTGATGTACTCGGGCAGCAGCGAGGGGTTGCCCCGTTGCACGTTATAGGCATCCTGCCAGACCAGCGAGGGAACCAGGCTGCGGCCGACCGCCCTTCGGATTCTCCGGGCATAGCTTGCCTGAAGCACGCGGTTACCGCCGAGCTGGTAGGACAGGTGTGCAGTCGGGAACAGGCCTTTCGTGGTGAAGAGCAGCACGGAGTCCATGCCGGAGTCGTCAATCCGCTGGCTGCTGTATTCCCCGCGCACCCCGGCCTTGTACTCGAGGCGGCGCCACCCGCCGGTCCAAGTGGAGTACAATGCGTGAACGTCGAAGGCCAGCGCCGTCGTCGAGCTGTACTCGGGCAGATACTGGAAGCTATCTGTGGCTAGGTCGTACTGGTAGAAACCGTTCTCGAAAACGGGGTTAGCGAGCGAGCCCTGATACCCGGCCTCGAATCGGCCCGCACTTCTTACGGGCAGGACGTAGTCGGCATTGAAAAGCCAGCGGAAGGCCGGGCCGGACTGGGTCGTGCGCCAGCCGCTGACCTGCCGCTCGCCGTCGAACAGCTCGGTCGTCGCGGAACCCGTGTGCTCGCGACGCTGGATCTCGGCCCGGGCCGACAGGCCGTGCGCAGTATCGGCAAGCGAACCGAACCCGTGGCGGTGCTCAAGAGCGACCGAGACATAATCTCCGCCCCGAAGTAGGTGGGCGTCGCTCTGGTAGCGCACCGTGTCGGTGCCCGGGCTCGACCACTGCTCCAAGGTCGCGCTCTGGTCAAATCGCATGCGGGTGCTGCCATAGAATACGGCGAAGCTTGAGCGGTCGAACCTGGCCCAGCCCAGGTCGAACCCGGCACGAGCTCCGGCCATCCTCGGGGCACGAGTTGAACTCCCGGCCGAATTGACGTACAGAGTCTCTCCGGTGTCGGCCGTCCACTGCTCCGACGTCTGCGTGCCGGGCGTTGGACGTCGGTTGTAGTCTGCGGCCGCAAATACGCTGAGAATCCCGCTCGTCCAGCTCAAGGTGAAGTCGCCACCGTATCTGCCCCAGAGCCCGCCGTTGGCGTTGACGACGCCCGACAGCCCGCTGCCGCGCTGACGCTTGGTTATCAGGTTGATGATGCCCGTGGTCCCTTCCGCGTCGTACCTGGCCGAAGGATTGGTGATTACCTCTATCCGGTCCAAGGTCCCGGCCGGCATCTGGCGCAGCGCGTCAGAAGGGTCGAGCAGCGTCGGCCGGCCGTCAATCAGCACGCTGAAGTTCTTGCTCCCGCGCAAGGCGACGTTGCCATCGACGTCTACCTTCACCGAAGGGACGTTCTCCAGCACGTCAACCGCTGTACCCGAGGCGGCGGTCACTTGGCGGCCGACCTCAATTACCTTCTTGTCTATCTTGTATGACAGGGTCGGACGCTCGGCCGTCGCCTCGACCCCCGGCATCGCCACTGCGGTCTGGCTCAGCGCGGTGCGGCCGAGGTCTATCCTCGCTCCGGGCGCAACCTGGACACTATCCACCCGCCGAAGGCGGAAGCCCATGAAAGACATCTCAAGGTAGAAACGGCCGGCGGGCACGTTGGCCAGCACGTAGCTGCCGTCGGCTCGCGTCACCGTGCCGTTGACCACCCCCGAGTCCCGCTGCCGGTACAGAACTACGTTGGCGTACTCAATCGGGATGCTCTGGTCGGCATCATAGACCTGTCCGACAATGGAACCGCCGGCAGCGCCATTCCCCGGCATCGAGCCCGGTTGGGCGGATAGCGCAGCAGGCAGCAGGCACGCAATGACCAGGAGAACCTTGTTGGCTGTATTCATGCTAGCTTTGACACCGTCGTCGGCCCGACCCTGCGGGTATGGTTGACATTTGATTCAGTATCCCCTAAAATACTTAAGAGTCAAGGAGCATCATAAGTGAAAACGACCGAAGTGGCCGAAACCCAGGCCGCGCTGTTTGCCGCGCTCTCCGCCGAGAGCCGAATACGCATCGTGCAACTGCTGTCGAAGGACACGCTTTGCGTCGGTGCGCTGTCCGGGTCCACCGGCATCTCGGCCGGCGCCGTGTCCCAGCACCTGCGCATCCTGCGCTCGGCCGGGCTGGTGCAATCTGAACGCCGGGGCTATTTCATCCACTACCGGCTCGCGCCGGGCGCGGCCGGAAAGCTCAGGGCGGCTTTGACCGCTGTGGTGAACCCGAGGAAAGGAACGCGGGCCTGTGCCGCGAAGGCCAAGTGCGCCCGGGGCGGGAACAAGCCTCTCAAGTGACCCGGAGAATGCATAGCGCGCGTCGGACGCGCAAGTCCGAAGTCCGAAGGACGAATGACGAATCAAGCTCGAAGGCCCAATTCCCGAAGCCGGAATCGGCTCGGAGCTTGAGCTTGCGCTTGGGCTTGAGCGCCTCAGGACCGAGGCGGTACAGAGGAACTCAGAACGAAACCCTAACCAAGGAGTAGATAGAACATGAAACGCAGAATGACAATCTTGCTGACCGCCGGCGTGCTGCTGATAGCACTGGCAGCGGTCGCCTTTGCGGTCGGCACGCAGAAACCGACACCAGTGTCAGCCAACCGCTGCGAAACCTACGGGCAGGCGCTGAAGGACGCCAAGGTAGAGGTCACCAACACCACTAACGGCGTCACCGTCAAGGTCACCGGGAACACGGCGGAGTCGGTGAAACTGATTCAGGCCTATTGGCAGGAGTGCGGCAAGTACCATCTCATGGGGTCAGGATGCTCCTGCGACTCGGCCGACTGCCAGTCTGGCTGCGAATCGGGCTGCAGGACATCCGACTCGCGCAGTTCCTTTGACTGCGGTAGTCGGTGCGGCAACCAAGGAGGTTGCGGAGGGCATCGCTAGTGTACTGCGTCGCAAATAGCCATCAGGCGCGTTGCGCCGTAGACCACAAGCGACTGTCTTGATGGAGTTCCCAGTGTCCACGGATAGTGGTGCACCGTGTATAGCATAAGTAAAGAAGCGTCAGACGCACTACACTAGCGCCGTCCCCGAACCTCGCCAGGTTCATCTAGTCCGTAGAAAGGAACAAGAACATGTGTTGTGAGAAAGAGAAGTGCCAGTGCCCGAAAGAACTGAAGGGTAAGCCCGAAGACTGCTCGCCAGCGCAGATTCGGAAGTGCCACGGCACGGCCAAGAAACACCCCTGCACGAAGAAGCCCGGCCGCAAGTAGCTGGCTGCGTGCTCGACGCTCCGGCCGCCGTACTCACCCGCGGCCTCGTCAAGCGGTTCGGCGAGGTTCTCGCGGTTGATGGTTTGGACCTGGAAGTCCGGGCCGGAGAGCTGTTCGGGCTGCTGGGCCCGAACGGCGCCGGCAAGACCACTACCATCAACCTGCTGACCGGCCTGGCTCGGCCGGACCGGGGTGAGTTCAGCATCGCGGGGCTCGACTGCACGCGCCGGCCCCGTTCGGCCCAGC
The DNA here is from genome assembly GCA_002347155.1 of Caldifarciminota bacterium UBA2258. Lineage (GTDB taxonomy): Bacteria > Hydrothermota > Tepidihabitantia > Tepidihabitantales > Tepidihabitantaceae > UBA2258. The sequence goes on along the minus strand of DDXO01000017.1, from coordinate 26,129 downwards.
ACCTGATCGGCGTTGTACCGGACGAGAGCAATCTCTACCCGGAGCTGACCGGATTCGACAATCTCAGTTTCTGTGCCTCGCTTCACGGCATTCCCCGCCGTGAGCGTGCCGCCCGCGCGACGAAGCTCCTGTCGGAGTTCGGGCTTGCCGAAGCCGCGGGCCGCAAGTTCGCCGGCTACTCCAAAGGAATGAAGCGCAAGCTGACGATTGCGGCCGGCATCATCCACCATCCGAGCGTTCTGTTCCTCGACGAACCGACCACCGGCATTGACGTCCAGAGCGCGCGTCACATCCGCCAGCTCATCGCCGACCTGCACCGCGCCGGCACGAGCATCCTGCTTACCACCCACTACATCGAGGAGGCCGAGCGGCTGTGCGGGAGGGTGGCCTTCATCGTCAGCGGCCGCATCGTCCGTACCGATACGGTCGCGGCCCTGCTTGAGCCGGTGCGCGAGCGACAATTACTGGAACTGACGGTCTCGACAAACCCCGGGGCCGCAATCGAGCTGCTCTCCCGTGCGTTCGGTGAGGCGCGGTTCACGGCGGTTGATGACAGCCGGATTCGCGCCGAATCTTCCGCTCCGCTGCCGGTCGGCCCGCTGGTGCGAGCTCTTGAGGAACAAGGCATCGAAGTCATCGAAGCGCGTCGAGTCCGGCCCACACTGGAAGAGGTATTCGTCGCGACGACCGGCCTCGAGGCGACCGCCCTGCGCACCGAGAAAGAGAAGAAGTGAAACACTGGGGCGCGTTCGCAAGCATCCTCGCCAAGGATATGCGCACCTACTACTTGAAGCCGCCCAACGTCAGTTGGGGACTGGTCTTCCCCCTGGCGTGGACCGGGATGTTCTTCGTCCGCTCCGGCGCGAACCCCTCCGAACTCCGCTCGCTCCTGCCCGGCGTGATGACCCTGGCGGTGCTCTTCGGCACCACCTCGTTGCTGGCGGTCGCCATCACCTTCGAGAAGAAGAGCCGTTCATTCGAGCGGCTGCTGCTTGCGCCGGTCCCGCTGTCGCTCCTGATGTTCGCCAAGACCGCGGGCGCAATCCTGTTCGGGGTCTTGAACGCCTTCGTGCCGGTGCTGCTGGCCGCGTTCTTCATCAACCTGTCAGGAACCAACTGGCCCGCGCTGCTTGCCGGCGTCATCCTGACTGCGGTCAGTTCAGCCTTCCTCGGGCTCCTGGTCGCGGTATCGGTCGCCGAAGTGTTCGAGGCCCAGACCATCTCCAACTTCTTCCGCTTCCCAATGGTCTTCCTCTGCGGTCTCTTCTTCCCGCTCGAACGCCTGCCCGCCTGGCTCCGGCCGCTCTCTTATGCGCTACCGCCCACCTACGGCGCCGACATTATGCACCAAGCTATCGGCCGTCCCGGATTCCTGCCGCTCTGGCTTGAGCTTCTCATCCTCATTGCCTTCTGCCTTGTCCTGTTTGTTGCCAGCCTCCGGACCATCAACCGCCGCTGGATAGCGTAGAGCCGGCCCTCGCCACTGCGGTCAGCGTCGAGGTCCCGGTGATGCTGATGCTCGTGAAAGTCTGCCTGAAGACCCAGCGCTGGTTTCAGCCAGGGCCTGAGCGTCGTCCGTCAACCGCTGTCCGCTGACACAGCCGGTCTCCGGTTGCCCGACAGTGATTCGCCCCATACAAGTCCCCCCGCAGACACGCTCGTTCAGTTTGACTTCGCCTGCCGGACACATAGCCTTATGCCGATGGTGGACAGACATCTGAACTTCTTCTACTCGTACAACACTCGTAGGAGTTCGTAGGACGGGGATGTAACACGTCGTGAGACCCAAGGAATACAGCACCGAAGAACTGATAGCTGAGCTAAGGGCCAGGAAGAACAAGATAGCTAGAGAGTCTGCAGAGTCTTGGGACCGGGACGGCGACGAGGGCATCATTGTCGGCTGCACAGGCGGCAACACCTTCCGGGCTTTCGCCCACATGCCTGAACCTCCGTCGGAGGTGTTCAGAGACTGGGCGAGAAGACGTACAGGCCGTGCTGGCTTCGCTCGCGAACTGGCCAAGTTCGCTTACCAAAGGGAATTCGACCGGTGGCACGCAGCTTTCTGCGGCGACTTCTGCCGCTACTGGCTGCACCGAATGGGGAGGCATATTAACTTCGGCCCAGGGCGAAAGCTACCGAACTTGCTTCTAGAGGGACTGACCAACTGGAATGAGTTGACACTGACCAGTCGGCGCCAGCTTATCAGGTTCACTCACCTCCCTCTGGACGGGTTCATATTGGGTGCGCTGAGAAACTGCATACCGGACTTCAGGAAAGAGGCAGCAGAGATAGGACGGCGGATTCCGTACGGCGCAACCATGAGTTACGTCAATAATCAATCCGTGTATGACGCTGTCCAGCGTGTTGCTCGGGGCATCGCGACAAAGGCGGGAACCCCGCCCATCTATCTCGACAAGCTAATCTACGGCGGCCAGCACCCCGACCTGGAGTAGACCCGACCTTGTCCAAGTCACACCCGCAACCGCCACGCCGTGCGTACATCGACATTGAGACCACCGGGCTGAATCGGTACCGTGACGAGGTCACGGTCGGGGGCATCTGCCTCGAACGCAGGCGCGACGATATTTTACCCTGAGCCCTACGGGGTAGTTCCGCGGCCTTCAACCAAGGACGCTGCCGGCGGGCTAACGCCCCGACGCCTTGATTCGGACCGGGTTGCGGGCTCAGGCTCCCGGTCTTTACATGATACAAAAACCATATAGAATTGTCCCATGAGCGAGATAATCAGGACGCTGGCGCTTGAGTGGTCGCGCCGGAAGTTGCCGGCCATGGTCAGCCGGGATTTGGACCTTTCGGGCTACGTCGACACGAGGCCGGCCAAGGTCATTGCCGTGTCGGGATTCCGCCGGGTCGGCAAGACCTACGCGCTGCTGCTCCTCGCCCGACGCCTGCTTGAGACGCGCTCGCGTGAGGAAGTAGTGTACCTGAACTTCGAGGACGAGCGGATACCGCTCGCGACCGAAACCCTTAGCGGCCTGCTGCCTGCGCTTACCCAGGCTCACGCCCGACCGGTCCGATACCTGCTGCTGGACGAAATCCAGGCCGTGCCCGAATGGAGCCGTTGGGTGCGACGCGTACACGACACTGAGGACGTCCGCCTGTTCATCTCCGGCTCTTCATCCAAGATGTCGGCCGCCGAGATACCGACCGAACTGCGCGGGCGATTCCTGCTGGTGAAGGTCTTCCCGCTATCCTTCTCCGAGTTTCTCCGCTTCCGCGACCTGGCGATAGACCTCAAGGCCGTTTCCCACCTTGCCGACGAGAAGGCCCGACTGCTGCGGGCGCTCGATGAGTATCTGCGCTGGGGCGGACTGCCGGAAATCGCGCTCGCCGACCATGACCGCAAGCTGGAAATCGCCCAATCATACTACCAGACCATCGTCCGCCGCGACATCGTCGAACGCAACCGCATCCGGAACGACGAGGCCATGAAGGCTCTGCTCCGCCTGCTTACGAACTCGGTCGCCTACACGGTCACCAAGCTGCACAACACCCTGCGCAGTCTGAACTACGCCGTCGGCAAGACCACGCTCCAGCGCTATCTGAGCTACGTCGAGGAATCCTACTTCATGTTCAGCCTGACCGCCTTCGCGCCCTCGGTCAAAGACCGGTTGCAGCATCCCCGCAAGGCCTACTTCATAGACAACGTGTTCATCAGCTCGCTTTCCACCCGGTTCTCCCATTCCACTGGACGGCTCTATGAGAATCTGGTCGCGGTCGAACTTCTGCGCCGGGCTGCGGCCCGCCCCGAGACCGAACTCCACTATTGGAAAAACCCTCTCCACGAAGAGGTGGACTTCGTGTGTCGCAACGGTGCCCGGGTCGAGCAGTTGATACAGGTGTGCTCTGATTTGACCGACCCGGACACGCGCAAGCGCGAACTGCGGGCGCTATTCAAGGCCGGCCGCGAGCTCAAGTGTCGCCGGCTGCTGGTAATAACCGAGGACTACGACGCCGTCGAGAAAGTGCGAGGCTACAAGGTTGTGTTCACTCCACTCTGGAAGTGGTTGCTTGCCGGCGCGAGTCTGACGGTTGCATCCCGACCACCGCGATGAAGAGCTGCGTGAAACCTCTCTGCCGCGCATACATTGATATTGAAACCACCGGCCTGAATCGGCACCAGTACGGTCTGACAGTCGTGGGAGTCTGCGTCGAACAGGGACGCAGCCGCGAAGTCCTCCAGTTCTACTATGCCACACTCACCCGCGAGAACATCCTTGACGCTGTTAGGCACGCGGAAGTGCTCTACACGTTCAACGGCGAGCGGTTCGACCTGCCGTTCATAGAACTCCATCTTGGGCTGAACCTGGCCAAGCGCTTGGAACACCGTGACCTCATGTTCCATTGCTGGGACTGCGGACTCTGGGGTGGGCAGAAGGCGGTCGAGCGCCAACTCGGCATCGGCCGAAAGACCGCCGGGCTCGACGGCGCCGACGCCGTTGACCTGTGGTTCGACTACAAGGAGAACGGCAACACCCGCGCGCTCAGGAAGCTTCTGAAGTACAACGCCGAGGACGTCACTAACCTCGCGCACATCAGACGTAAACTCGACGTCAGCTAGCGCCTCGCGACGCTCTCGCCGGTCTCCCTCCTCCTCCGCATCCGCCTGAAGACCCCGGCTGGTTTCCGACCCGGATACAACCGCTGACCGGCCGTCTACTCAAATTGAACTCAGCAACCGCCCGGGGTAGTATGTTCGGTTGAGCGTCCCCGGTCCGAACCTCGACACCAGACATCCGAACGCGGAACCTCCGCCCTTCCCGGCCGGCAGAGGTCGGTTCGCCCGCTCAATCCGGATGGGCGAGCAACCGGTTGGCCGGCTGCTCTGGTCGTTCTCCCTCCCTGCGCTCGTCGGCATGGTGGTTACTGCCACCTACAACATCGTGGACACCGCCTTTGTCGGCCGGCTCGGGCACGAGGCGATTGCCGCCCTCACGCTGGTCTGGCCCGTGCAGCTTGTGATGATGGCCCTCTCCCTCGGGGTGGGGGTCGGCGCGAACTCGCTCATCGCCCGCCTCCTCGGCGCCGGGAACGAACGGGAGGCAAACCACGCCGGGGCCCAGGCGTTCGTCGCTGCGCTCGCCTCCGCCCTGGTGATGATGGTTCCGCTGCTCCTGTGGACCGACCCGGTGCTGCGCCTGCTCGGCGCCCGGCCCGACATCCTGCCGCTGGCGCGCGCTTACTACCGCGTCATCGTCTGGTTCTCGCCGGTCATCTTCTACCCGATGGTCGCCAACAACCTCATCCGCGCCGAAGGCAACCCGCTCCGGTCGATGGCGGTGATGATAGTGTCGGCGTTGACAAACATCGCACTCGACCCGCTCTTCATCTACGGCGCCGGCCCGTTCCCGGCGCTGGGCATACAAGGTGCCGCCATCGCCACGGTAATCGCAAGCGCGGTCGCCTTCGTCCTCTACGCCATCTACTTCGCCGGGCCGAAAAGCGGCTACCATTTCCGGCTGCGCGATTTCCTCCCCTGGCCGCGGGTCTGGGGCCGCATCTACGCCGTGGGCGCGCCCTCGATGACCATCCAGCTCTCAGGCAGCGTCGCGTCCCTTGTCGCCAACAACATCATCGCCGGGTTCGGCTCGCTGCCGCTCGCCGCCTACGGCGTGGTGTTCCGGCTCTTCTCGCTGGGAATCATGCCCTGCCTCGGCATCGGCCAGGGCGTGCTCCCGCTCGCCGCGTACAACTACGGCGCGGGCAAGCTCGGCCGGGTACGCTCAGTCGTGCTCAGGGGCATGCTCGCCGCCACGACGATCACCGCCGGGTTCAGCCTGCTCTTCATCGCGTTCCCCGGGTTCTTTGCCTCGGTATTCAACCGCGAGCCCGACTTCCTCCGGCTCTTCGCCCACGGCCTGCGCGTCGCCGCGCTCGGCTTCGCCCCGGTCGGCTTCATCATCATCGCGACGTCGTTCTTCCAGGCCGTCGGCCGCGCGCTGCCGGCGATGTTCCTGTCGCTCGCCCGGCAGTTCATCTTCTACCTGCCCGCGCTGGTACTGCTCGCGCGTTTCTTCGGGGTAGAGGGATTCTGGTTTGCCCTGCCGGTCGCCGACCTGTTGTCGGCCGTGGCCTCGATTATATGGGCCGCGGCGATGTTCCACCGGCTGGGCATTCCGCTCGTGCCGGTCCGCGCCCGGCGCTTCTGACATCTGACATCGTCCGGCTCAAGATTGGTGTCTCTGTGCCCTTGTGGTGACTCCGGTTCGAGGCTGGGACTATCGTCTCTACTTGACTTTGCCGGCCGGGAATATAGCCTCCCACCCATGGTGGCCGGAAACCCTGGACTCCCCGAGCTCGGCTGGAACGACTTCTTCGCCGGCCGATTCGCCGCGCACGAGGCCGACGGGCTACGCCCCGGCCGCATACTCACTCAGGAAAAACTGCTCTATCTCGTACACGACGGCAAAGCCGAGCTTGCGGCCGAGCTCTCCGGCCGGTTCCGCCGCGAGGCCGAGCGGCACGGCGGGTTTCCCGCCGTCGGCGACTGGGTAGCCTTCACGCCGCACAGCGAAGACCACGCCATCATCCACGCGCTACTCCCCCGGCGTACGGTCATCTCGCGCAAGGTCGCGGGCGACCTGACGGCGGAGCAGGTCATCGCCGCGAACGTCGACACGATCTTCCTCGTCGCCGGGCTCGACCAGGAGTTCAACCCGCGCCGCATCGAACGCTACGTCGCGGCCATGCTCGCGAGCGGCGCGATACCCGTTGTTGTCTTGAACAAAACCGACCTCTGCCCCAACACAACTACGGCGCTCGCGCAACTCGGCCCGATCCAGACAACGGTGGCGGTGCTGCAGGCAAGCGCCACCGCCGGTACCGGCCTCGACGCGATCCGGTCTTATGTGCGTGCGGGTGAAACCGTGGCTTTCGTCGGGTCGTCCGGGGTCGGCAAGTCAACCATCATCAACCGCCTGCTCGGCGAGGAACGCCAAGAGACCGGCGCGGTCAGCAGGGCTGTCGGCAAGGGCAGACACGTCACCACGAAGCGCGAACTGATACCGCTGCCCGGCGGCGGCCTCTTGATGGACACGCCGGGCCTGCGCGCACTGTCCGACAGGGGCCGCTGAGGCCAACTCCAGCTCTGGGGCAGCGAGAGCGACGTCGAAGGCGCGTTCGCGGACGTCGAGGAGCTCGCCCGCCAGTGCCGGTTCCGCGACTGCAAACACGAACAAGAACCCGGCTGCGCGGTCCGCGCCGCGCTCGAAGGCGGTACGCTCGACCCCGGGCGCTTGGAGAACTTCGACAAGATGCAGCGCGAGCTCAGGTTCCTGGCCAAACGCCAGCACTGGGCCAGGATGAAGAAACACCAGCCCCGGCCTTCCGACTCCGGTTCAGACACCGACGACTAGCTCAGCTCAGGTAACCGTAACAGACATCCCGAAGCCGCCGCTCTGATTGGCAGCGGATGCGACTCTCAGATTCAATGGGCGTCTGGCCGCGGACTCAGATGACCCTGCAACCGGGACAGCAATGGATAGAGCAACTAGGGAAGCGATTCTCTGAGCAATCGGGAGAGCACCGGTCAGAGCTACGGGGAGAGCAACGAGGACGGCAACTCAGACCGCAACGGTCAGAGCGACCGGTAGAGCAACTCGCAGAGCAACGGACGGAGCAACGAGGAAAGCAACTCGGAGGGCAACCGGTAGAGCAACCGGGCAGATTGCGGTGGAAGTTCATCGGGGAACTGCGGTGGAGATAGCCCTCGGAACGATGGACCAGACGACGGTCCGGACAACTTCGTAGACAATTCAGGGGGCAATCCCCCAGGCGGGGGAGGGGACTTTCGCGAAAGCGACCTGGCGCTTGATTGTTCAAGGGGTTAGGCGGATTCCCGGCTCCGCTGGCGTGTATCCACAGGCTAAACTTTCCTCCACCGCCCGCCCGCGCGTTGGCTTGACTCCGCTCTCTTCTCCGCAGCCTGACTTCCGCACCGGTCTATCGTCTTGCCTTTTGGCCCTTGGCCTTTGACTTGACTCCGCCACGTCACCGCCTTCCTTGTCTCCGTCCTCTGTCTTGGCTCTTGCCTTATGCCTTTTGACTTGTCCGGCGTCCTCACCAGTACTCGATCCCTCTATCCCTCAACCCCTCTATGCCTCTCCTCTCCACTTCTGCATTCAGGTTTCTGACTTCTGAGTTGTCCGATTCCCAACCTGTGTTCACCTGTGTCTGTCTGTGGTTGATTCGTCCGCGTCCGTAACTCCGCATTCCAATCTCTGCTCTCTGGATTCTGCTTTGTTCGTGCCCTCTTGCTATCTTTGTGGTAAACCTCCTGTCTGCGCGCTAGAATGGACCACCATGTGTGAATTCTGCGTCCAGCACGGCGAGGGCAAGCGCTGGTACGCCAATGCCCGCAACTACGCGATGGACCTGGAGTCGGACCTCGCTCGCCGCGGGTTCATCGTCGACTTCATCCGCAACTTCGAGAAAGGCCGGCGCTCGGCCAATGCCGGGCTGGCGGCGCTGCGTTTCGTCCCGAGGCCGGCCCGAAAGTACTTCACCCGTCGACCCGAAGCCTCCGCGCGGAAACACCACTTTGGCCAGCCGGTGCCGATCGAGGAGTGTGCGCCCATCTTCGACGTCGCCACGAACATCACGCGCCTGCCCTGCGTCTGCCGCGGCGCGATGAAGCCCGGCTCCGACGCCGAGTCCTGCTGCATCGTCATGACCGTGAACAAGCACGACTCGCTCCTGTCCGAGGGCTTTCGCGACTATTCCGGCGGCCCGGCGTCCCGGGGATTCGAGCGGCTCACCAAAGAGCAGGCCATCGCGTACCTGCGGAGCGCCGAAGAGCGCGGGCTCTGCCACACGGCGTGGACCTTCATCACGCCGTTCATCGCCGGACTCTGCAACTGCGACCTGCCCAGCGGGTGCATGGCGATGAAGGCGGTGCTCAAGGGCGGCGTGCGCATCATGTGGAAGGGCGAAGACGTCATCCGCCACGACCGGGAACTCTGCACCGGCTGCCGCAGATGCATCAAACTCTGCCCGTTCGGGGCAATCAGCGCCGCGCCGCGTCAGAACGGCGTCATCGTGGACCGCAAGAAGTGTTGGGGCTGCGGCGTGTGCCGCACCGCCTGCGCGCCCGGCGCGCTCTCGCTTGAGCCGCGCCTTGCCACCCCCGACGTGGCTGCCGCCTGGTAGCCCAGCGCTCCCTGTCCCCGCCCGCCACTCGCACTTTCCCCTCTTCTCGTCCGAGCTACCCTGCAGCTTGCCAACTGCAAACTGGTACCTGGCAACTCGCGGCAGAGCCGCGCTGCGCCATCGCCGCGACCGTCTTCGGCGTCAACGTCAACTCCTGACCGTCGTCCGATTCTCGCGCTGTTTGTCATTTCGAGCGAAGTGGAGAGGTCTCTCTGCGCATCGTCTTACAGGGTAACTTCCCGCCGTTTGACAACAGCCCAGAGCCTGCTATGCTGACTCAGTCTGGAGGACATACTGACATGAATACAGTGAGAGACGAAGCTAGGAAGCTCATCGACCAACTGCCCGACGAAGCCACCTGGGACGACGTCATGTACGAGTTGTACATAAAAAAGAAGCTTGCCGTCGCCCTGAAGGCCGTCGAAGACGGGCGGGTAGTGGCCCACGACGCGGTCAGGAAGAAGCTCCTGGCAGAATGAAGCTCGTCTGGTCTGAGCCGGCACTGTCCGATATCGAGAGCATTCGCGACTATATCAGGCGCGACTCCGAGTTCTACGCCGGCCGTTTCATCAACCGGATTATCGAGGCCGTGGAGACCCTTGTCGAGCTCCCGGCCAGAGGCCGGCTCGTACCCGAGGCTGACGACCCGAACACCAGAGAACTCCTCTTTCAGAACTATCGCATCATGTACCGGCTGGAAGGCACGCGCATCATTATCCTCGCTATTGCTCACGCGGCCCGCGACTGGACCCGGAAGGAAGTCAAACCTTGGGATGCGACGTGAACCGGAAACAGTCGTGCTGCAGATGCCCCGTGCTCCGCAAATCGGCGAACGCCAATCGGCAATCGGAAATGCGTTAGCCGTGAGCCGTAAGCCGATGGCGGACGTACTCGGCCAGGTCTACGAACAAATCCTCGGCCTGTCTGCGTGCGGCCACGCACAGGCAGGCAAAGTCATCCGGCTGACTGCCGGCCATCAGGCCAAGGTCGAAGAAACGTACGAAAGCCTTGCAGCCACCCGCGCGCTTGACGGGCCGTGTGCCCCGCATAAACTGTCCGCGATGCCATCCGAGCTCCGTCCGCCCTTGACGGAAGTGGAATCACTTATATGTCCCCCGAATCACCGGCGCAGGAACCGGGCGATGGTGTCCGGCTCCGATTGCCGGGGCCGCGTGGCGACTCGGTGTCGTCAAAGGCGAAGCCGGCGAAGGGATTCGGGTCTCAGATCTGGGAATAGCTCATGAAGAAGCCCGCCGATAAGACCCAGGTCGCCGACTCGCACAGACCATGGTCTGTAGGTTTTTCGCCAGGTGCAGCGGGGCAGGCTATCGTTCGTCGTCACATCGTGGCATCACTCATCGTCAATAGCCACCACCGTTGACGCCGGCGTTTCGCCCCCGAACTGACCGCGGGACGGTCGACCCGGCTTGACATCTGGGCTGGCGATGTAGAATCTTAGAAGCGAGATGAGCCTGACAATGCGCCGAGTCCAAGGAGACCTTCATGCAAAAGACACGTAGTGCTCTGATTCTTCTGTCCTTTCTCCTGCTGGCTGTGGTCGCCTCGTGCAGGAACCGACCGCCGGAGATGAAGCAACCTCCGGACGGTCCGGCCAACTGCTATCCGAACAAGTCGTATGGCTACTCGGCGACTCCGAGCGACCCGAACGGCGACAATGTGGCGGTCCGCTTTGACTGGGGCGACTCAACCGTGAGCGACTGGACCGACTGGTCCCCCAGCGGGCTGCTCGTGACCGGAGCCCACGCCTGGGCCGAGACGGGTGCCTACCTTGTCAGGGCCCAGGCCCAGGACAAGAAGCTCCTCAGTTCCGACTGGTCCGAGGCCCTGTCGGTGCAGGTGCTGCCGCGGCCCGAAACTCCGGCCGTCCCAGTCGGACCGACGCTCTGTTTCAGGGACACGACCTACACCTACAAGAGCGTCACGACCAACCCCTATGGCGACAGCGTATCCATCCGTTTTGACTGGGGCAGGGACACTTCGGACTGGAGTCCGTTCGTAGTCTCCGGCGATACAGTGGCGATGAGCCATGCCTTTCGGCTGGTTCAACGCCACAAGGTCACCGCTCAGGCGAGAGACCCGCAGCTCCACCTGACTGAGTGGTCCGAGGCCCTTACCGTCGAGGTGATACTGCGCCAGACACCCAACACCCCGACGGTGCCGGCCGGTCCGTTTCGAGGCGGCGTGGACTCGACTTACGCATTCACGGCATCGGCCACACATCCCCAGAACCTGCCCGTGGCCATCCGGTTCGACTGGGGCGACGGCGATACTTCTGCCTGGTCGGCGTGGGTAGCGAGCGGCACGACTGTGACCGACTCGCACGCATGGAGAGTCTCCGACACATGGTTCGTGAAGGCACAGGCCAGAGACACGGGCAACGCGACGTCAGGATGGTCAGCCGCACGTACCATTATTGTCAGGCCGGCCGACACGATGAAGATCTGGCGCTACCAGATAAAAGCAGGGACACCGATGAGCAACTACTCGTCACCCGCCATCGGAACCGACGGCACTATCTACGTCGGGTCGCAGGACGACCACCTGTACGCTGTGAACTTCGACGGCTCGCTCAAGTGGCGTTTCTATGCCGGCGGCGTGGTGCGTTCCTCTCCGGCCATCGGAGCGGATGGAACCGTCTACGTCGGTTCGTACAGCAACCGGCTCTATGCCATCAATCCCGCTGACGGGTCGGTCAAGTGGAGCTACCTGACCCGCGGCGATATCTCGTCCTCACCGGCTATCGCGGCCGACGGCGCCATCATCTTCGGCTCATACGACGACACCGTCTACGCCTTGAATCCGGACAGCACCCTGAGGTGGAAGTTTGGAACCGGCCAGGACGTAAACTCGTCCCCGTCAATCGCCGCGGACGGCACGGTATACGTCGGGGCAAACGACGACTATCTCTACGCCCTGACCTCGGACGGTCTGCTCAAGTGGCGTTTCAAGGCCGGCCGCGACATAACAGGTTCGCCGGCCATCGGAGCAGACGGGACGGTCCACGTCGGGTCGCGCGACGGTATCCTGTATGCTATCAACCCGGACAGCACGCTCAAATGGACCTTCCAGACCAACGGCCAGATTTATGGCTCGCCCGCAATCGCGCCGGATGGCACCATCTACTTCGGCTCGACCGACAAGTGCTTCTACGCGTTGACTCCGCAGGGCACGCGGAAGTGGTTGTACGTGACCGGCGACAACATCAACTCCTCGCCGGCGATCAGCGCCAATGGCACGGTCTACTTCGGCTCCAACGACAACAACCTCTACGCGCTCGGGCCGGACAGCATACCGATATTCGTGTACCCCACCGACTACGACATCGAGTCATCACCGGCGATCGGCGCGGACGGCAAGGTCTACTTCGTCGGCTTTGACGGGTACCTCTACCAGCTCAAGGGCACCAGCCCGCTGGCCAGTTCAAGCTGGCCCAAGTTCCGCCACGACATCAGGAACAGCGGCCGCGTCGGCGCGAAGTAGGCGGTGAACACATCCTCACCCCGGCCCTCTCCCGGTCAAAGTACAAAGGGGAAATGGCAAAGTCAGCCGAGCAACTCCGCCCTCTCCTCTCTGAGGAGAGGGGCAGGGTGAGGAGCACGACATAAAAATCCTCTTCGCCTGTGTCGGCAACTCCTGCCGGAGCCAGATGGCCGAGGCCTTCTGCCATGCGCTCGGCCGTGACGTCGAGTGCGAAAGCGCCGGCTCAAGACCGGCGGAAGCGGTTGCCCCGAACGCGGCGGCGGTGATGAAGGAAGTCGGCATCGACGTCTCCAAAGCACGGACCAAGGGCTTCCGCGACGTGACCGCCGGCGGATTCGACTACATGGTCGCGATGGGTTGCTCGGTCACCTGTCCGTTCCTGCCCGGCACAAAGGAAATCCGCTGGGAGATTCCGGACCCGTACGGCAAGGGCGTCGCGGAGTACCGCCGCGTGCGGGACATCATCCGGACTCACGTCCATGACCTGCTCGACTCGCTGGATGTGCTCGCCCGCCAGCCGAACGACAACCACCAGCCGCTGGCATAGGCACACCCTCACCCCAACCCTCTCCCGTTCAAGGGAGAGGGAAGAAGAAAGAGAGATATCTCCTCCCCGGTCGTATGAACAGCCCGCAGTTGTGGAACTGCAGACTGTCCCCTCTCCTCTTTGAGGAGAGGGCAAGGGTGAGGAGTCCAAACATCCGCGCAGACAGCGCGAAGACGCGACTCCGACACACATTGACAGCCGTGCCGGCCGGCCGATACTGAAGCGGAGTGTACATGGCCGGCATATCCTTCCCGCGCGACCCGTCCGAGTTCTGCATAACTGACGTCGGCAGCACCACGACCAAGGCGCTGCTCTTTCTGAGACAGTCCGGCGCCTGGCAGAGCTTCCGCTGCGAGACGCCGACCACGGTCGAAAAGCCGCACGAGGATGTCACGGTCGGCGTGCTTCGTGCGCTGCGCGGGCTCGAGAACCTGACAGGCCGAACCCTGGTGCGTGACAGCGCGCCCTCAATCCCCTACCTCACAACATCGAGCGCCGGCGGCGGGCTGGCCATGGTCGTCACCGGGCTAGTGTACAACCTCACCGCCGGCACCGCGCACCGCGCTGCGCTCGGCGCCGGCGCTATCGTTCTCGATGTCATCTCGATGGACGACGGCCGGACTCCCTACCGCAGAATCGAGGACTTGAAACGCCTGCGCCCGGACATGGTGCTGATCGCGGGTGGGTTTGACGGCGACGCCATCTCCGCACCGGTGTTCCTTGCCGAGTTGCTGGTCGAGGCCGGGCTCCATCCCAAACTCAACCCGGGTGCAAGGATGCCGGTCATCTACGCGGGCAACACCCGCGCCGCCGACCACGTGCGAGAGGCGCTCGGCAACGGGTTCGTGTTCCTGGCCGTGCCCAACGTCCGGCCCGAGCTCGAGCGCGAGAACCTCGAACCGACCCGGACCGCAATCCACGAACTCTTCATGGACCACGTGATGTCCCAGGCCCCGGGCTACGAGAAGCTCAAACAATGGGTCGCGGCCCCGATAAAACCGACCCCGGCCGCGTTCGGCTCCATTCTCAAGCTGCTGGCAAACGCAACCGGCCACCGAATCATGGCCGTAGACATCGGCGGCGCTACCACCGACGTCTTCACCGCCCGCGCGGACGACGTCTTCCGCACGGTCAACGCCAACCTCGGCCTGAGCTACAGCATCCTGAACGTGGCCGAGCTCGCCGGCATCACGCCGATTCGCGAGCTCTACCATCCCCACCTGACCGACTCGGCGATGTGGAACCTCATCGGCAACAAATACATCAACCCGACCCGGCTGGCCCGCACCCCGGACGAGATGCTCTCCGAATGGGCATCGGCTGCGGTCGCAATCCGCGAGGCCGTGCGCCAGCACCTGAAGCTGCGCGACGGCGTGAGGCCGGAGCCCGGCCCGGTACGCCGCGACCTCGACGAACTGCTCAAGGGGCCACGCACCAAGCCCCGGCCCGCGACACCGTTCACCGGCACCGAGTGCGACCTGCTCATCGGCAGCGGCGGCATCCTCTCCCATTCGCCGCGGCCTGCGGCTGCCGCAGTGCTGCTCGACGCGCTGGCGCCGGCCGAGAACGTGGAACTGGCCGTGGACAGCGAGTTCATGTTCCCGCACCTTGGCGCGCTCGCCGAGGTCAACCCGAAAATCGCGGTCGAGCTCGTGCAGAAACTCGGAATCGTGAAACTCGACCGCGCGAACCGGAAGCCGCCGGCCGGTTACGTACCGCCTGCCCGCGAAGAAGGAAGTGCTCCAGTGGTCCAGTGTTCCAGTGGTCTGGTGCGGTCACTGGATCGCTTGACCACTAGACCACCAGACCACTCGACCAAAATCCGCCTGCACCGCGAGCTCGCCATACCCGGCCAGGTATTCGTGAAGGTTGGGCAGACCGTGGCGACCGACACCCTGGTCGCCCGCAGCGTGCGACAGTTCCTCCGCCCCTTCTTCCTGCCGGTCGCCGAGGCCCTGCGCGTTCCGGCTGATGAAGTCGCGAAGTACCTGGACAAGCACATCGGCGACGAAGTCGGCATCGGTGACGTCGTTGCCAGGACTCCGCGCAAGGTGACGGGCAAGACCTATCGTTCGCCGGTAGCGGGCCGGGTCGAAAAACTGCTGCCCGGTGGTGTCCTCTTCCTGCGCGAAAAACCTGAAGAGGCCCGCGAGTTCACCGCAGTCGAAGCGGCCAAGCAGCTCGGCGTCGAACCGGACGAACTCGGCGCCTTTCTCAAGGTCAAACCGGGTGACGAAGTCGAACGCGGGCAATGGCTGGCGGCAAACCTGCGCGAGGGAACGTTCAAGACAGTCGAGTCCCCGGTCCGCGGCAAGGTCAACCGGATAGACAAGCACTTCGGCATCGTGCAGATTGAGCCGCTGCTCGAAGAACTGCAGGTGAACGCCTGGCTACCCGGAATCGTGCAGGAAGTATCCGACCGCGGCTGCATCGTTTCCTGTCAGGGCACCGTGATTACAGGCGTCTGGGGCTCAGGCGGCGAAGTCTCCGGGATTCTGCAATCTGATATCTGCAATCTGAAATCTGAAATCACTCCTGGTGTGGTTGTCGTCCGCGACTTCGCCGACGCCGCGACCCTTGCCCAGGCCAGAGAGCGGAAAGCAGCCGGGGTCATCTGCGCCGGGGTGAACATGCAGGAAGTCATCGAGCCCTGCCCGCCGTTCACCATTGTGGTGCTCGAGGGATTCGGCGAGCAACGGCTCTCCGACGAGGCCCGCCGGCTGCTGACCGAACACGAAGGCTGCACGGCGCTGCTCGACGGCACGACCCAGCTCCGCGTCGGCGTCAGGCGACCTCAAATCATCCTGCCCGACCAGCGCGAAGGGACATGACCGAGATGTCCGCGAAAATGGGGACTGTCCCGCAGCGAATCCAATGAGCTGCTCCGAGGGACTGTCCCCTTTTTCGCCCCCAATCGCTAACGAGAAGAGATGACTACCGAACCCCCTGAACCAACCACGGCCAAACCAGTTAACCTGCCCCCGCCCGCCCGCGACGGCGGGCTTTCGGTCGAGAAAGCCCTGGCCGAACGCCGCTCGGTACGTGAGTACTCAAACGAACCGCTCAGCTCGGCCCAGGTCTCACAACTACTATGGGCCGCGTACGGTATCACGCAGCCGCTGCCCGGCATCCCGGAACTGGGCGGCGGGTTCAGGGCCGCGCCCTCAGCCGGCGCGCTCTACCCGCTCGAACTGTACCTGGTGGCGGGCGCGGTCACCGGGCTCGAACCCGGCATCTACCGCTATCGGCCCGCACCGCATGACCTGATGCTCGTGCTTACCGGCGACCGGCGCCGGTGGCTCTGCCAGGCCGCGCTCGGACAGACCATGGTCCGGGACGCGCCCGCGTCGCTCGTCTACTCCGCCGTGTTCAGCCGCAACACCGCCAAATACGGCGAGCGCGGCCGCCGGCGCTACGTCTGCATGGACCTCGGCCACTCGGCCGAGAACGTCTACCTCCAGTGCGGCTCGCTTGGGCTCGGCACCTGCGGCATCGCCGCGTTCCACGACGACGCCGTCCGGCTGGTCACCCGGCTGCCTGAAAATGAAGAGCCCCTCTACATCATGCCCGTCGGCCGCCTGCTCAAAAGGGATTAGGGACTAGGGATTGGGGACTAGGGAATAGGGATTCCGACGTTCCAGCTTCCAGCTTCTGACTTCAGCGAAAACGGGGGAGGGGACACGTCCTCGGAGCGACGCGAGGGCCGCGTCGCGGATGTGTCCCCAGCGCCGACGTCGGACTTGTCCCCGTTTTCGCGCGCTTCTCGCTTCTGCCCACGTTGGTTCTTGGTTTCTGGTTTCTAGTTCTTGGTTGGCGGTCTCGCCTCTAGCTTCTCGCTTCGCCCGCTATCGCGCGCCATTTTGCCCTTTGCCTTCTGCATTCTGCAGTCTGCCTTGCGTCCCCTCTCTCCCCTCGATCCCTTGATCTCTCGATCCCTTCGTCTCTCCCATTTTGCACTTTGCATTCTGCAGTTTGCATTTTGCCTTGCTTCCCACTCTACTCTTACTGTATCTCGTAGGTTATATACACCGTCCTCGTCAGCTTGAACTCCCCCGGCTGCAGGCTCGACGACTCCTCGCCGCCTCCGGCGCGGCCGACGTCGACGTTCGCCTGCGCATAATACTGCCCCCACCCGCCCGGCTCGCTCTCGCTGATGCTGATCGGCCTGCCCAGCTTCATCCCGTTCAGTTCCGCCATGGTCAGCGCCTTGGCCTGAGCGGCTCTCACCGCCTCAACCCGCGCCTCAGTCGTGTACTTCTTAGGGTTCTCAACCGCGAAGTTGACGTGATTGACCTGGGTGGCGCCCGCGTTCATCCCGGCATCGAGTACCGCCGAAGCCCGGTTCAGGTCGCGCAACTTCACCTCCAGCGAATGGTACACCCGGTAGCCGTCGAAAACCCGCCGGCGGTTATCAATATCGTAGTGGTACTGCTGTGTAACCGAGAAACCGGATGTCTGAACATCCTTCGACTCGATGCCGGTAGCGAGCACCCCCGCGCTCAGCGCGGTCATCGCCTCGGCGTTGATGCGATACGCCTCGCGCGCGCTCTTCTTATTGAGTGTCTCGATTCCGAAACTGATGTAACAGATATCGGGCTTCACCGACACCTCTGCGGTCCCGGTCACGGCCAGCGTCCTCGTCGGCTTCTCCGGCGCAGCCGCGAACGCTGCGGCAATCACGAGCACCACTACCATCGCTATCTTCTTCACGCTGTCTCCTTTCTCCCTGATTCCGAAACTGACGGCCACACCGCCCGACCGGGGCCATTGCGGCCGGTTCCACAATTCGTCATTCGCCTGTCTTCGAGCTTCAATCGGCATTCGAGCTTCGTGCTTCGTCTTTCACCTTCTACTTCAGCGCTCCGGCCAACACCCCGGCGCTCGCGCCAAGCTCCCGCACATAGTCAACCGCACCGTCCGGCCCGACCAGGAGCGGATTGAGCACCAGCACCTTCACGCCCGTCTCCTTTGCGAGCATCTCCGGCAGGGCCGAAGGCAGTTGCGGCTCGGTCGTGATGACCTTGATGTGCTCGGCTCGTATCAGGTCAACCAGCCGCGCCAGCTCCTTCGCCGACGGCTCCTGTCCCGGAATCGGCTCCACGCTGGCGACGATATCCAGGCCGAACCTTCGGGCAAAGTACGGCCACGCGTCATGATAAGTGATGAGCCGCCTCTCCTTCAGCCCGGCAAACTCCGCGGCAATGGCCGCGCTCAGACTGTCCAGCCGCGCCAGATACGCGGCCTCGCGCCGGCGGTAAAGACTCTCCCCCGGCGGGTCGAGCCTCACCAGCTCCTTCACCAGATTCCCAATCCCGACCTTCGCATACTCCGGGTCCAGCCAGACGTGTGGATTGCCAGAGGTAGGGGTCAGGGGTCGGGGACTAGGGGCTGGGGATTCCGCCGTTCCAGCTTCTGCCATCGCCTGGGGTCTGCCACTCGATCCCTCGGTCCCTTGATCTCTTGATCGCTCTGCCGTTTCGCTTCTCGCTTCTGCCCTCGCCTCGTCCCCTTCGCCTGAGACCCTTGGTGTCTTTGTGTCTTTGTGGTGGATCCCCGCTTCCGACGCTCTCGCTTCTGAATTCGGCTGGTGGCCCTCATCCGCTATAACGTCGGTGATGCCCGCGATTGCGTCAACCACGACCAGTCTCTTGTTACCGGAATTCTCAATCGCCGCATCAAGCCACTCCTCAAGCCCGAGCCCGACCCGAAACAAAACCCGGGCGTCGGCCATCAACTTCACATCTGCGGGCTTGAGCTCGTACGTGTGCGGGCTCTCACTCCCGGAGAGCAGGCAGGCAACCTCAACCCGGTCACCGCCTACCTGACGGGCCCAGTCGGCCAGCACGCCGATGGTCGTCACGACCCTGACGCGTTCGCCCTGTCCCGCGCCCCTTGGTGTCTTTGTGTCTTTGTGGTTGAATCCCGGCTCCGCCCCGCACCCGGCCAGCAGCAAGACGCCTACCATCAGCAGACTGATTCTTCTCATGTCCATTCGTCAGTATAGGGTCTCGCCACGCGCCGTCAACTGCTCGAGCCTTGGCACGCGCCAGCTCATCTAGTTCCGTCCACGCGTGGCAAAGGGCCGGAGTGTCCCTGTGAGACAGCCTGTGCTAGCCCAGTTTAGTATATGTCCCATTCAAATTCCGGCCGGAAACGTCCTAAGTTCACTATTCTTAACTCACTATTCACTCTTCCTGAATCTCCCCTATCCCGTCCCCTAGGCTATTCTGTGAGTTGATCTCCACGCTGCCCGGAAAGCAGT
Organism: Caldifarciminota bacterium UBA2258; assembly: GCA_002347155.1. Classification (GTDB taxonomy): domain Bacteria; phylum Hydrothermota; class Tepidihabitantia; order Tepidihabitantales; family Tepidihabitantaceae; genus UBA2258. Next base: position 6,651 of record DDXO01000017.1, on the reverse strand, counting down.
TCAGAAGATTGCTCCGCAGGCTATCCGGAGAAGAATCCGGAGAGCTGCATGGTCTGCTGTCTGGTCGGCTGCGGGGCGAGCTATCCGGAGATGAACTCGACGAGTTGTTCGGTAAGCTGCCGAGAAAGCTGCTCCACGGGCTGCTCCGGAGATTGCCCGGAGAAGCGCCGGGCAGAGAACCCGGAAAGCAGCCTGCCAAGTTGTTTGGCAGACAGCCTGGAGAACTGCTTGGAGGGCTGTTCGGTGAAGAGCCTGCCCGGTTCTTTGGCCGGCCGCCTGACCAACTCCAGCCGCAGGCTACTTCGTCAGCACGACCTTCCGGATTCCGACTCCTCCCTGCTCTCTGCTCCCTCCTCCCTGGCAGATGAAGTACACCCCCGGCGCCAGCGCCCGCACGTCATTCGAACCGCTGTGCAGTTCCATCACCTTCCGTCCCGCGATGTTCAGCAAGCTTGCGGCCTGAGACTTGTGGCCGACGGCCTCTGGCAGGAAAAACACACCTCGGATGATGGTAGGGCCGTTCGTCGTTCGCACTTCGTCGCTCGGCGCTTCCTCGACGCCGGGATTCGGGTCAATCATACCCCAGACACGATATGCATTGTAGGTCTTGCCGCCCGTCGTCCGAGTCCAATCCTGATAGACAAGGAACATCTGGCTGCTGCTGCCACAGCTCAGCCTCGGACAGAACTGCCTTCCTGGCAGGCTGACGACCGAACCGCCATCGAATACAATCCCTCCAGACGTCACCTGTGCGCCATGGATGCCACTGCCATGGTCTTCCCACACGACGAGAAAGTCCGTCCCGTCATAGGCAAGGGACGGAGACCAGTGGTAGTTTGCTGTCCGTGAGATAACGATGCCCGCGGAGTCGAGCACCGTACCCTGCGGTGTGACCCGTGCACCGTAGATATCGCTCGCGCCGCTATTGCGGTGGTCTTCCCACACGACGAGGAAGTTCGTGCCGTCAAAGCACGGAGCAACGGAGAACGACTCGCTCCGCGCTCGCGAGATGTCAATGCCCGGTGAGTCGAGCACCGTGCCCTGGGGCGTCACGCGCGCGCCGCAGATGTTGCCACCGCCACTGCCCCAGTCTGACCACACCACGAAGAAGTTGGAGCCGTCAGACGTGACCGCGGGGCAGCACTCAACCCATTCCGACCGTGAGACGGCCATGCCCTCGGGCTCGAGCACCACGCCCTGCGGAGTCACGCGCGTGCCGTAGATGTCAAGGGAGCCGCCCCTGCGCCGGTCATGCCACACCACAAGGAAATCCGTCCCGTTGAAAGCAAGTGCCGGGTACCACTGGTCGTTTGCCGCCTGCGAGATGACAAAGCCCGGGGAGTCGAGCACCGTGCCTTGCGGCGTGACACGCGTGCCGAAGACATCCCAGTCGTCGCGGCCACGCACGTCGTCCCACACCACAAGGAAATCCGTCCCGCCAAAGGCAACTGCGGGATATCGTGGTCCGTATGCCCCTGGCGAAATGAGAAACCCTGCAGGGTCGAGCACGGCGCCCTGCGGTGTCACCCGCGCACCGTAGATACCACCGAAGCCGCTGTCGGGACGAGAGTCTTGCCAGACCAAGAGGAAGTTCGTGCCATCGAATCCGATGGCGGGAAACCGCTGGTCGTTTGCCGCTTGCGAGAAACAAATCCCCGCGGAGTCGAGCACGACGCCCTCCGGCGTTACCCGCGAACCGCACACGTTCTCGTCGCCGCGGTAATCGTCCCATGTCGCGAGGTAGCTCTCATCGCCAAAGGCGATTGCCGGTCGATACTGACCACCAGCAACCGGCGACAAGGCGATACCCGCGCTGTCGAGCACCGTGCCTTGTGGCGTAACGCGCGCACAGTGAACGTCGAAGCTGTCGCGGCGGTCTTCCCATACGACGAGGAAGTTCGCGCCGTCGAAGGCGACCGCAGGGGAGTTCTGACAGTCCGCGGCCTGTGAGATGACGATACCGGTGGAATCGAGCACCGTACCCTGCGGCGTCACGCGCGCGCCGTAGATGTCGCCACCGCTGCGCCAGTCGGCCCACGCGGTGAGGTAGTTCGCCCCGTCAAAGGCAAGGACCGGACAACACTGGTCGTCGGGTCCCTGCCCGATGACAAAGCCCGCAGTGTCGAGCACCGTACCCTGCGGCGTGACACGCGCACCATAGACGTTGGCGTCGTGGCCGTTGCGATGGTCTTCCCATACGACCATCAGGTTCACACCGTCGAAGCCTACGGCAGGACAGAACTGATAGTCCGCCGCCTCCGTAATGACGATTCCTGCGGTATCAAGGACCGTACCGGCAGGTGTAACCCTGGCGCCATATATGTTGGCGCGGCTACCGATGCGCCAGTCTTCCCACACCACAAGGAAGTTCACGCTGTCAAAGCCCACGGCAGGGTAATACTGAGAGGCTGACGCCTGCGAAATGGCGATACTCACGGTGTCCAGCACCACGCCCTGCGGCGTGACGCGCGCGCCGTAGATGTGATCATCATCATCGTCTGCCCACACCACCAGGAACTCCCCCTCGCCATAGGCCACCGCCGGAGCCCCTTCGTCAATGCGCGCACTCACGATGGGGAAGCCGATGGGGTCCAACAATGTGCCCTGCGGGGTCACGCGCGCGCCGCGGACACCCTCGAAGGCACCGCTATGGTCTTCCCACACCACGAGGAAGTTCTCGCCGTCGTAGGCAACTGCTGAGTTGCACTGCTCGTCCGGCGCGCCCACGTAGGTAATGCTGGTGTCAATCAGGAACTCGCCCCCATCAAAGGCCATCGGCTCGCTGCCGACCGAGGGTCCAGGACGGGCAGTGCGGAGCTGTCGAACCAAGATCGCCGCATCGAAGCCCGGCTGCACTGATGCTGCGGCCGACAGCGACAGCCAGCAGCAGACGGCCAGGATGCTCATTGCTGTTCTCACGTTTCCTCCCTACCTGGTAACAACGACCTTGCTCACGCTCGACGCACCACGCTCGACGCCCGACGCCTGACGCACGAAGTAAATGCCCGGAGCCAGCGCCCGCACATCATTCGCACCAGACTTGAGGTCCATGACCATGCGTCCGCTCACGTCCAGCAACTCCGCCCTGTCTGCTGACTGCTGTCTACTGCCTACTTCCAGATTCAGCACTCCACGGATGACAGTCGGTGCCGCGTTCATCGTTCCGCGTTCATCGTCCATCGTTTCCTCAATCCCCCCGCCCGAATCGCGAATGACCGAGATGTAGCTGCCTCGATTGGCAACGTACAGACGACCTTGCAGCGGGGTCCAGACCATCGCTCCCGGGTGCATTCCCACGTTGACCCCGGCTACGATCGTGCTGGAGGCCGCGTCAATCACTGTAACGACATCGGACTGGTTCGTGTAGTAGACTCGGTTGTTCTCAGGGCCGTAGCACAGATACCGCATTCCGACCGGCCCGTGGGGGAGTCGAAGTCTAGCAACGATCTCGTGGGTGGCACAGTCGATGGCCGCCAAGCTGTCGCCGCCGGAGAACCTGGAGAAGGTGCAATAGACTCTATTGTCGCGGGAGTCGTAACATAGCCAACCAGTACTGCCGCCGACGACAATACTTGTCAGAAGCGTATCACCCTCGCCGTCGATGACCCCTACGCAGCTGTCGCTAGAGCGACTGCAGTACAGGTTACCGGTCACCGAGTCGCAACACATCATGCCGACGCCGTCGAGGTCGATGGTCGCCACAATACTGTCCGTTGAGCCGTCGATGACCGCGACACTGTCGTACGGGTACGCCGCGCAATACACCTTGTTGTGGCGTGGGCTGTAGAGCAGGTCGCCGACAACGGGGATGCTGGTCACGATGGAATCACTCGCGCCGTCGATCACGTAAGTATTGAGCCCGGGCCCGGCACAATAGACCTTGTTGTCATGCGAGTTGTAGCACAGAGGGTCGCACGTGGCAGCATCTTCGATGGTTGCGACCACCGTGTCCGCTACGGCGTCGATGACGGTCAGAGCTTCGCTAACCTCGTTCACGCAGTAGACCTTGTCGCCCGTGGGGTTGTAGCAGAGGTTGCGGGCACCGAGCCCGGTAGGGACCCGGGCTAGCAGAGCGTTGGTCGCGGCGTCGACCACAACCACCGCGCGGCTATTGTAGCAGGCGCAGTAGACCTTGCTGTGCTGAGGTGCGTAGCAGAGGGCATAGGGCAGGTCTCTACTTGCCACGGCGCCGACGACATTTTCGGTAGCACCGTCGACTATCGTCACCATGCCATAGTAGTCGGTGCAGTACACGAAATCGCTGGCGCTGTTGTAGCACACGTTGTCGCAGTCTGCGATTACCACGCCCAACAGGCTGTCTGCGCCGCAGTCGACGACCTCGACCACCGGTGGATCGCTGGCCTGTTTCTGGCAGTAGAGCTTGTTGCCGCGGGAGTTGTAACAGAGACCTTCACTGCCCCAGGGTGGTCCGGCAGGAATCGCTGCAATGACCGTGTCGGCGGCGCAGTCGATGGAGGTCAGAAACCACATACCGTACCAGTTCGCGCAGTACATCTTGTTGTCCCTGGAATCGTAGCACAGCGCGAACGGCACGTTGTCGATGTGTATCAGCGCCGTGACCGAGTCGGTCGCCCCGTCGATGACCGCAACCGTGTCATCGGCGTATCCCGCAGCATAGATCTTGTCATCCTGCGGGTCGTAGGCGAGTCCGAGGACCGTCATCGATGTGGGCAACTGGGCAACCACTGAGTCGCCGGCGCCATCGATGACAGCAATCATATGCATGCCGCCGCCATGGCTTACGCAATACACCTTGTCTGGGACCGAGGCGTAGCAGAGTTGGTCCGGATGGGGCAAGCCCGACACAATCGCGACTATCGTATCGGCTTCGCAGTCGATGACAGCGATGCTGCTGTCGGCCTCTCTTGCCGAATAGACCTTGTTGTCCCGCGAGTTGTAGCAGAGGACGTAGGGCCACCCGCTGACCGGCAACGTGGCGATGAGCTGATTGGTCACCCCGCTGAGTACGGCTATCTCGCCCGAATCCGTGGCGCAGTAGATCTTGTGCCCGACGGGGCTGCAACAGAGCGCTCTGACCCTGCCCTCGATGGGGACGATTGCGAGCCGCTCGTTTGCAGACGCGTCGATGACAAGCACGCCGCCATCGCCGCCGACAAAGAGCTTGTTGTCTGCCGAATCCCAGACTTGGCAACTGTTACCTGCAAACGCGCCAAGCGAGTCAGGCAGTGGTATCGTCATTTCCAGCCACTGTGCGTTGCCTGCCGACAGGCAGCAGCAGATGGCCGCTATGATAGCAGCGGGTCGCAAGGCCCGGTTGTGTGGAGTGATGGTTCGGACCAAAGAGCATCGAACGCAGAAAGACGGCATTCTGCACCCCCGATTGGACGTAACCTATGCGGATTGGCGCCGAGCGAACTGCCACGGCCCTTTGCTCTGGCCGGCCGTGGCCGGCGTCGCTGACTGGATTATAGCCTCCGAAGGCCGCCAGTCAACGCCTTGACGCACGGGGAGGCGGCCCGGCAGAGACCCAAACGCTTTGTCGGTCAGGAGCGCAGCCAGTCAGACGCGCATCCCCGCCCGTATCCGCCGGTCTAAGAATTAGTCATGAACCCGAGTTTGACGATTATTAGGGTATCTCTATACTCTTATGTTGACTTTCCGCATTTGCTAAACCTGCCTGACCTCTGAGGAGGAGTCTTGAGAAGTCTACGCTTGGCGGTTCTTTGTCTGTTCTTCGTCGTGGGGCTCGCCGCGGCGCGGCCGGCCCATTATAGCATGGGCCCGGCCCACCGGTTCGACCCCGCGGCCGGTGAGGAGGCGAACTTCGTTTCGTTCGCCAACGGTATCGTCATCGATACCCGCGCCGGCGATCCGGCACTGCCTGCCGCTTTCACGTTCGAGCCAACCGCCGAGGAGAGCCGGTACTGCATCGTGCAGTTCACCGGCCCGTTCCTTGAGCAGTGGTTCCGCGACCTGCCGCGCTCCGGCGGGCCGCTCATGGCTTCAGTCTAACTAGCTTTGACCGAATCCTCGTTCCTGTTTCTACAACGTATACTCCAGGCGGCACCGCTATTCCGGTGTCGTCCCGGCCATCCCAGACCCAGCGGGTCTCGCCCGCCGGAATATGGGCCTGTTTTACCAACCTTCCGTCCTGCGCATACACTCGCGCGACATCACCTCCTTTCGCAAGGGAATTCCAGACAACGGCCACGCTCTGACTGAACGGATTCGGCGTGACTGAGATAACGCGTGACCCCGGCCGCGGCGACTGCGGCTCAGCTACCGCCCCCGGCGTGTCTCTCAGAACGTATACGTGCTCGCTGCCCAAATGGCCGAGATACAGCCTGCGGTGGCGCGGCGCGAACGCGAACACGAATGGATAGTTCCCGACCCGGAGTCTCTTCAATACCCGGGCACCGTCGCCCGTCACCACGTACACCTCGTCCGACCACGACGACGCGCAGTACAGCAGCCCGCTCTGACTGGAATACGCGAGCCCCCAGATTTCCGCCCCGGTCAGCGCGGTCGCGACGACAGAGTCCTTCTCCGCCAACACGGTCGCCACATAGTCATCGTGGCCCGAGAAGGTCCCCAGGTAGACCAGACCCGCATCCTCGTTGCCCGTTGCACCAAGTATGTCCTCGATGCCCGGCACCGGTATCCGCGCGA
>DDXO01000102.1 GCA_002347155.1 Caldifarciminota bacterium UBA2258 | reverse complement strand
AGACTTTTCGGCCGGACTTCTAGTAGGTCGGCCTCCCGAAGTCTACAAGTACTCTCTGGAACTACTTGATGCGGTCCAGAAGGGGAAGGTCGACGCACCTGACATGCTCGCTGAGCTGATTCGCAGTCTTCTTGAGGTGAGGAACGAACGCGACGCGCGCCTTGGCAGTCTACTAGCTTCGCTTAAGGGCACGGCCAAGTCAGCCCCTTTGTCGGCAGAGGACATCATAACGCTGGTACAGCAGCACCTCGCCTGCAAAGGAGCTAGCCGGCTACCTGTGCTCGTTGTAGCTGCCGCTTACAGCGTCGCCGCCAAATCCCTAGGCGAGAGGATTCTCCCGCTGCAGGCTCACAACGCTGCCGATGAGCAGACTGGCGCCCTTGGCGATGTGCAGATAACGCTCGTTGGTGACGACAGCGTAGTCACGAGCTACGAAATGAAAGACAAGCTGGTGACTGCCGGTGACATCGACCGAGCCATCCAGAAGATCGCCCAGTGGGGGGCTAGTGTTGATCACTACGTATTCATCACGACCGAGCCTATAGACGAGAAAGTGCAGAAGTACGCTCGCGACGTGTACGACGCAACTCGGACAACCGAGATGGTCATCCTCGACTGCGTCGGGTTCCTACGCCACTTTCTGCACCTGTTTCACAGGCTACGGGGCCAGTACCTAGAGGAGTACCAAGACCTGGTGCTGACGGAACCGACCAGCGCGGTGAGTCACGTCCTCAAAGAGGCATTTCTCACTTTGAGGCATGCTGCGGAAGCCGACCGTGCCTGAACTGGCGTCGCATGTACTAGCCCGCAAGCGCTGGGGGCTTGTCGCAGGGTTCGTGGCCGCGGCTCTCTTCCCGATCGTGTTGGGCGTGACGGGAGAGGAGCCAACCTGGTGGGCGTGGACCGTGTTCTTCGCGCTCAACGCCCTCTTAGCCGCCTTCACCGATCTCTATTTCTGACCATATGAAGGATACGATGTCTGAATCACCCAAGAAGAAATGGCAGCGGCCCATGCTCCGGATTCACACGCGGGCCGAGGTTGACCGTTGGCTTGAGGCCTCACGTCCGTGCGACCCGGCCCATCCCAATCTGCCGCCCTGCCTTAGAACCGACGACGTGCCCTTCGGGCCCGCTCCGAGCCAGAGCTAGCGCGGTGATGGTCCAGAAGAACCGCTGGCACCCGGTCATGCTGCCTGACGACTACCTGCGGAAGCTGAAGCATATCTTAGACGGAAAATGGGTAGCGTCCCGATTTACCAGCCGACAGTGCGCAAGCCGCGCAGAGTTGACGGTCGCCTCTGGCAGCCTAGACTCTGAGCGTGAACCGGCCTTTGTGGCGGCAGCCGGAGTTCTGGACAACGGTGGCCGCGGTAGTAGTGCTCAGCGCCGGGCATTACGCGGCGCCGACGCACGACCCGTTCTGGCACGACCTGTTCCGCCGGCTCTACTACCTGCCGATAATCCTCGCGGGGTTTCGGTACGGGCTGGGCGGCGGGCTGGCTACCTCCGCTCTCGTTTCACTGTTGTTCCTGCCCCACGTGCTGATGACGCGGGCGATGCTTCCGCGCCAGGCGAGCGAGGCGGTATTCGAGATACCGCTTTACCTCGTCGTCGGAGTCGTGACCGGCATTCTCTCCGACCGGCAGCGTAAGGCCAACGAATCCCTCCGCCGCGCTGAACGGCTGAAGACACTCGGCGAGATGGCGGCAGGCATGGCGCACGAGGTGAAGAATCCACTCGCCGCGATTCGCAGTTCGGCGCAGATACTCGCAGGGCACGTGACCGGCAAAGACGCCGAGTTTGCGGGCATTGTCGTGAGCGAGGTGGACCGGTTGAACCAGGTGGTGAACGAGTTCCTCGACTACGCCCGGCCGGCGCCGCTTCGGCGCGAACCGGTGCGGCTGAGCGCGGTGCTCGATTCCTGCCTGAAGCTGCTCGCGCCCGTCATCCGTGAAAAGGGCGTCAAAGTCAGGACGGTCTATCCCGAGGCCGAAGCGGCGGTGAGCGCCGACCCGGCGCAATTGCGACAGATGTTTCTCAACCTGATTCTTAACGCGGTGCAGGCGACTGAAGGGCAGTGTGGCATCGAGGTTTCGGTCGCGCAGGCGGGACGCGAAACCCGGGCGCGGGTGAAGGACAATGGCCCGGGGATTCCCGCGGACAAGCTGAAGACCGTGTTGGAGCCGTTCTATACGACCAAGCCGGGCGGCACCGGGCTCGGGCTGCCGATTGCACAGCGCATCGTTGCCGAGCACGGCGGCCGGCTGCTGCTCGAAAGCAGGCCGGGCGAAGGCACGTCCGCGACCGTGATACTGCCGGGAGGTTAGCACATGAGACACCGGGTTCTGGTGGTTGACGACGACGCAAGCGTCGCCCATGTTGTTCAGTTCCTGCTGGAAGAGGAGGGGCATGACGCGACAGTGGTGGCCGATGTCGCCGGGGCGAAGCGCGCGTTCGCGGACGGGCGCTTTGACCTCGTGGTCACGGACTTGAAGCTGCCGGACGGCAGCGGGCTGGACGTGCTCAAGCTGGTGAGCGAAGCAAGCCCGGACGTGCCGGTGATAATGATTACCGCCTTCGCCACGGTCAGCACCGCCGTGGCGGCAATGAAGTCCGGCGCATTCGACTACGTCCAGAAGCCCTTTGACAACGACCGGTTCAAGGCGCTGGTGGCCAACGCGCTCCGGCTGCGCGACTTGAAGCTGGAGAACGTCCGGCTGCGGGACGAGGTTGCCGACAGATATGGCCTCAACGCGATTGTCGGCGCAAGCCCGCAGATGGAGAAGGTGCGCGAGATGGTTCGGCTCGCGGCGACGAGCGAGGCCGCGGTGATGGTCCTCGGCGAGACCGGCACCGGCAAGGAACTCGTAGCGCGGGCGATTCACTTCCTGGGCAGGTGGGCCGCGCGCCCGTTCGTGGCGGTGAACTGCGGCGCGATTCCTGAGAACCTGGTCGAGAGCGAACTGTTCGGGCACAAGAAGGGCGCGTTCACCGGCGCAGTGAACGACCGCGACGGACGGTTCGTGCAAGCGGACACCGGAACCATCTTCCTCGATGAAGTCACCGAGATGAAGCGGGACCTGCAGGTCAAGCTGCTGCGGGTGATTGAGGCACACGAGGTTCAGCCGGTGGGCAGCACCGAAACGCTCAAGGTCGATGTACGGATAATCAGCGCGACCAACCGGGACCCGATGGCGTGCGTGCGCGACGGCGAGTTCCGCGAGGACCTGTACTATCGCCTGAACGTCTTTGCTCTGCCGATTCCACCCTTGCGCGAGCACCGGCAGGACATACCCGAGCTGGTCGGCGCTTACCTGACCCGGCGCGGATACGGGCCGGACGCGGTGAGCAAGCCCGCGCTGGAACTGCTGGCCGAGCACGACTTCCCGGGCAACGTGCGCGAGTTGCAGAACGTGATTGAGTCCGGGCTGATACTGAGCGGCGGGAAGGTGGTCCAGCCGGAGCACGTCGCCGACCGGCTCATGCCTCGAGGCGGGGACATGACCCAATCGTCCTCGATTGGGATCGTGTCCCAAGCCGATGCTTCGGATCGTGTCCCAAGCGCCGCGACACTGGCCGAGGTAGAGCGTAGCCACCTCGAAGCCGCGCTCAAGAAGACAGGCGGCAACCAGTCGCAGGCCGCGCGACTTCTCGGCATCTCCCGCGCCACGCTGCTCTATCGCATCAAGAGGCACGGCCTCGCCTAGCTGACACTGTCTGATTTCAGACACCCGGCTGTAACATAGCAGACAACCCGACGTAGACCCCCGGTAGCCGTTTCCTGTAAGGCGGCTCAGGGCGTGACTTGCGTTCGGCCATCCGGCTGGCACGTCCCGTGCAGTGTTGTGCGCCATGTGTGGATACGCAAACCCCAACTGGATGTTCAGCCTGACCTCGGTGTTTGTGTTTGGTGTACTGATTGTGGCATCGGTCGTCTTCCTGGTCAGGTCGTTTGGCCAGAAGCCGGAGAAGAGAGACGATGAGCAGAAGTAGCCCGGCGTCGTCGAAGCGGAAAAGCGGGAGCTGCGCTCCCGCACTCCAAAGCAGCGGGGCTGCGGGGATGGGCCCGAGCATTCTCATCCTGATGCTTACAGTCGCGCTGGCGCTTGCCGGGACCAGCGTCCGCCTCGGCGGCGCGCTGTACCCGCGGTTCATGTACGACGACATGGGAAGCAGCTTTGAGTTGATGGGAGCCGAGGCCAACATCGAGGCCCAGGTTTCGGGCGAAACCCGGGACATCGTGACCGCCCTGATTCAGGTCCGTGCCGGCGGCGCAATGTCCGGTTGGACCAGCGGGTTTCACTTCGGCGAGGCCTATGCCCTGTTTCCACTTGGCTTGTCGCGGCCGACAATCAGGGTAGGACAGGCCGTCATCCCGTTCGGGCTCCTCGCCGACTATGACATCCACACTCAGATCATTCAGACACCATTTGCCAGGACCCTGGGTCTGCGCCTCGATCCGGGTCTTGGCGTCCTGGGCGTGCTCGGGCTACTTGACTACCGCCTCTGGCTGTCCAATGGAAACGGACCGGACATGATGGACAATGACAGAGGAAAGGTACTCACCGCCCGACTCGCGCCCAGGTTTCTTTTGGGCGATGCCGACGTGACGCTTGGTCTGAACGGCCTCGCCGGTTCGCTTCCCTACTGGTCTCTGGACAGTCTCCTGAACATGGATGAGGGCCCCCAGGCTTACAGTGCGAAGTATAGGCTCGGTCTGGACAACACCACTGACTGGGGGCCTTTGACTTTGAGGCTGGAAGGGATTGCCGGTAAGGACTCAGCGCTGGCGCGGCCGCTCGTTTTTGGCTACTACGGAGAGGCCCGATACGCGGTAACCCGCTGGCTGGAGCCCATGGTCGCCTACGACGGTTTCCATACTCCCGAAGGCTCGGCCCGCACGCTCAGTGTCGGCCTGAACTTCTACCCGCCGGACATCTCGGCATTCGAAGTCCAGACCGCCTATCAGCGGAACTTCCTCAACACCACAACTCAGAATATGGAGGACTGGCATGTCATCGCGCAGGTTGTTGTGCGATTCTAGAAAGATGAACCGCCAAGAACGCCAGGGCCAGAGCGGAGTCTTAGCACAAAGACACCAAGATACCAAGATTTCGGACAGCCGCGAGCGAAGCTCCCTGGAGTGCGGCAGCAAGGCTGCCGCCTTTGTGGGCAGGGCCAGCCGGGTCGGAAAAGCGGGAGCTACGCTCCCGCACTCCAAAGCCATGTCCCGCGCGTTGCTGTTCGCGTTTCTCCTCGTCGGGAGCGCGGCCGCGTCGCTCTGCGTCTGGCGACAGCCGGATGCTGACATCTCAGGCATCTTCGGTTCAGGTAGCTACAAGACCGTGTTCGCAGATATCACTGATTCCCTGAAGATGAAGATCGAGAAACGCCTGGGCTTTCCACTGGACGCGGACGAGACCCAGTTCAAGTACTTCCCGGTGTTCAAGGACAAGGAGCGGGTCGGGACCGTCATGACCCACGCCGGCAAGGGGCAGTTCGGTGCAATCGAGGTCGTGGTAGCGGTGGTTGAAGGCGACTCCGGGCCCGTCATCAAGGAAGTACGGATCCAGCGTGACCGCGAGAAGGCCAAGGCCGCCTTGCGCGGCAAGGAATTCCTCGGCCAGTTCAAGGGGAAGGGGCTGACCGACTTGTACAAGGTCGGCGAAGATGTGAAGACCGCGGCCACGGGTGCTGAAAAAGCGTCGCAGTCGGTCGCGACCGCGGCGCGGAAACTGCTGCTCGTGTACGACGAGCTGGGCCGGCCATAGGAATGAGAGAACAATGAGCTTCATGAAGTTCGCCCTTAAGAACCTCTTCGCCCACAAGACCCGCACGATACTGACGCTGGGAAGTATGGTCGTGGCGGTGGCGGTGCTGTTCACCCTCGTGTCGTTCAACCGCGGCTACGAGAAGGCGCTCAAGACTCAGCTCCAGGGAATGGGCATCCACATGATGGTGGTCCCGGTCGGCTGCCCGTACGAGGCCGCCTCACTGATACTCAAGGGTGGCAAGATACCGAACCACCTGCCGATGTCGGTGCTCGACGACGTGCGCAAGATACCGGAAATCGACATCGCGGCGCCCAGCTTCATGAGCGGCATAGTCAGGCCCGAAGAGGGCCGGACCGACATCTACGTGGGCATCGACTCGGCCACCTTGCGCCTGAAGAACTGGTGGAAGCTCGAAGGCTCGTTCCCGCAGAACCCTGACGAAGTGGTCATCGGCGACAACGTATCGCTCATCGAGCTGTCCGGCATCGGCGACCAGATTTACCTGCCCGAGAAAGACGCGACGTTCAACATCGTCGGCAAGCTCGGCCCGACCGGCACAGAGGACGACGGGTTCTTCTACATACCCATCGAGACCGCGCAGAGGCTGTTCGACCAGCCGGACAAGTTGACCGCCATTTCCATCCGGCTCAAGAACCCGGACGACGCGCCGGTAGTGACGGCCCGGCTCGCCACCGTGAAGGGCGCCGAGGTCATCACCATGGGCGAACTGCTGGGCACGATGATGACCCTGATGGGCGCGGCCAAGTCGCTGCTGCTCTCGATAGTGATGATTATCATCGTCATATCGGCGCTGGGCGTGCTCAACACCGTATTGATGTCGGTGTTCGAACGGACCCGCGAAATCGGCGTGATGCGGGCGACTGGCGCGGCCCAGTCGCATATCTTCGGGCTGGTCTGGCTCGAGACGCTGCTGCTGTCGCTCTTGGGCGGCGCCGGCGGACTCGTGCTGGCCATCGCCGGCTCTCGCGTGATCGAGAACGTGGTCAAGAGATTCCTGCCGCTCGCGCCCAAGGGCAGCGTGGTGGCATTGGAGCCGGGCAGTTTCCTGCTCGTGCTCGGGTTCGTCGTCGGCATCGCGGTCGTCGCCGGTTTCTACCCGGCGCTGCGCGCCGCGCGCGCCAAGCCGATTGAGGCACTCAGAAGTGAGTAGACAACTAGTGGTCAAGCGGTCCAGTGGTCAAGTGAGCAGCATCCGAACGTCGGGCCTATCCTTCACTGGATCACTAGATCACTGGGCCACTGGATCACTGGAGTACCCTTCTCAGAAGTGGTCTAGTGGTCGAGTGTCCGGAACAGCGGAGCCGTACCGGTTCCTCACTGGACCCCTAGGCCACTGGATCACTGGAGCACTTCTCTCATGATTTGGTTCATTCTCGGTTTCAAGAACCTGATTCGACGTCCGACCCGGACGGTTCTCACCGTGCTCGGCGTGGCCATCGCCATCGCCGTGCTGTACTCCTTGTTCGAGTTCCAGCAGGGCTACCAGTCGCGGCTCAAGGGTGAGCTGGGCGCCCTCGGCGCGCACGTGATGGTCGTGCCCAAGGGCTGCCCGTACGAGGCCGCGACGATTGCGCTCCACGGCGGCAAATGGCCGCGCTACATGGACGAGAGTTTGCTCGACAAGGTGAAGGCGAACCCGGGCGTGGCCGAGGCGGCGGGCGTGATTATGGACGCCGTGTTCCCGCCCGGGGGCCAGAGCGTCATCATGCTCGGCATCGACGAGGACTACATGAAGCTGCGGCCCGCGTGGAAGCTGCGCGGCTCGTGGTTCACGTCCGATTCGAGCATCATCCTTGGCCCGTCGGTAGCCGAGGATTCGAAGCTGGAGCCCGGCGACCTGTGGACACTGCCCGAGAAGAACGAGACCCTGCGGGTGAGCGCGGTGCTCGGCCGCACCAACACGCAGGACGACGGCTTCGTCTTCATGCCGCGCAGGACCCTGCAGCGGATTTCCGGGCTCGAGGGCAAGCTCGTGCTCATTCTCATAAAGGCGATGAAGGTGGACCAGACCGACGCACTGGTCGCTTCGCTCAAGGCCGACGAGGTAGACATGAACGTGTTCCCGCTTTCGGAACTGCTCGGCACCATCAGCGCGCTCATGGCCAGCACCAGGGTGTTCGTCTCCGCCATCATCCTCATCGCGATCATCCTCGGCGGCGTCGGCGTGCTCAACACGGTGCTGATGGCGGTCTTCGAGCGGACAAGAGAGATCGGCATGATGAAGGCGATGGGCGGCTCCCGTTCCGACATGTTCAAGCTGGTGTGGGCCGAGACCATGCTCACCACCCTGCTGGGCGGGCTGGTCGGAGTCGGGCTGGCCGTGGTTTCCTCGCGCCTGGTCGAGGCGATCATCCGCGGGATGATTCCCTATGCGCCCAAGGGTTCTCTGATTGGATTCTCATTGCCGACGATGCTGTTCTGCATCGGCCTCTCGCTCCTGCTCGGCCTGCTGGCCGGCTTCTACCCGGCGTTCCGGGCGGCCAGCATCAAGCCGATTGAAGCGATAAAGACGGAGTGAAGAAGATGGACAGGGATCAAGAGACCAAGGGATCGAGGGATCGAGTGTCCGACCTGAGCCTTGGAACCCGTGAACCCCTGCGCTGTTCGACAGGGGCCGCAGAGGCCAACCCCGCTGTTGTCGCCCGCGGCCTGACCAGAGTCTACCGCCGCGGCGCAGAGACCATACGCGCCTTGAAGGGCATTGACCTCGACATTCAGTGCGGTGAGTTCGTCGGGGTTGTTGGGCATTCGGGCGCGGGCAAGACCACGTTCCTCAACCTGGCCGGCCTGATGGACCGACCGACCGAGGGCAGACTGACCGTCCTCGGGCACGACGTCGGGAAGCGGGGCGCCGGGTTCGATGCCCTGCGGCGGAAGAACATCGGGTTCGTGTTTCAGGAGTTCTACCTGATGCCGACCCTGACCGCGGTCGAAAACGTACTGCTGCCCACGATGTGGGGCCGAGGAAATGGCGAAGGTCGAATGTCGAATGTCGAATTGAAGGGCAGCAAGCACAGGGCAGAAGAGCTCTTGAATCTCGTCGGGCTCGGGCAGCGCATGACCCACAAGCCTTCCGAACTCTCCGGCGGTGAAATGCAGCGCGTGGCCGTGGCCCGCGCGCTCGTAAACAGCCCAAGACTATTGTTGGCCGACGAGCCAACCGGCAACCTTGATACTCTAACCCGCGACGGCATCTTTAACCTCCTTCTGGCTTTAAACCGGGATTCCGGGCTGACGGTTATCGTGGCCACCCACGACTTGAGCCTGGAGTCCCGGTTTACGCGGGTTATCCGGCTGGAGGATGGAGAGGTGAAGAATGGCTGATAATCAGGCGGCGACGACCAACGGCAAGCTGCTGGACGTGACGGACCTGTGGCGTACCTACCGGCGCGGCAGCGAGACAATCCACGCGCTGGCCGGGGTCAACCTGAGCCTCAGGCCCGGCGAGATGGTCTCCATCGTCGGGCGCAGCGGGTCGGGCAAGACCACGCTGCTGAACCAGGTCGGCTGCCTGGACAAGCCGTCCCGGGGCAGCCTCAAGATATCCGGTATCGAAGTCACCGGGCTCAAGGAACAGGAACTGGTGCGCTTCCGCCGGAACCACATTGGCTTCATATTCCAGCTCTTCTACCTGATTCCTACCCTGACGGTAGAGGAGAACATCCGCCTGCCGCTGGTCTTTGCCCGCAAGAAGGACGAGCAGCGCGTGACCGAGCTCATCGAGCGGGTCGGGCTCGAGAAGGCGCGTAAGGCGCTGCCGCGTCAACTCGACGGGGGCGACATGCAACGGGTGGCGATTGCCCGGGCGCTGGTCAACCGGCCGAAGTTCCTCCTCGCCGACGAACCGACCGGCCGGCTCGAGAAGAACACGTGCGCGGCAATCTGTCGGATTTTCCATGAACTGGCGGCCGACGGGCTGGGTGTCATAATTGCCACCCACGACCCGGTTCTGGCCCGCGAAGCGGACCGAATAGTCGAATTCTCGGACGGCCGAATCGCCCGGGAAGAGATACTCAAGGAGAGACAATGAAGTACATCACTTTGGGGCTGGTTGTGCTGGCAGTTACCGCAGTCCTGGTCGGCTGTGGCGCGAAGACGGGCGGAACGGCAAGGTCCAATGCCTACGGCAAGGCCATTCCCGTGGATATGGCCGTGACCACGGCCAGGGAAATCCTCACCACCCCGCAGGCATGGGAAGGCAAGGACGTTCTCGTGGCCGGCAAGATAACGAGCGAATGTCCCTCAGGCGGTTGGATATGGGTGCAGGATTCGACCGGACAGGTCTACGTCAACATGCACCCGACCAACGTGTTTATTCCGCAGGCTGTAGGGAAGAACGTGCGGGCGATGGGCAAGGTCGTTCTTGAGTCCGGCCAGCCATCTGTGGTAGGATATGGGCTGGAACTGAAGTAGAAAGGAACCAATGAAACTGATTCTCGCGATTGCAGCACTGACGATGGCCGCCGGACCGGCGCTTGCCCAGTGCGGCGGGTGCCCGGGCGCGGCGGGTTGCGGAGCCGGCCAGACAATGAGCCTGAAACTCGTGGCGGTTAGCGGCGACACATTTGACGTCGGCAGGATGGTCGGCAAACACCCGCTGGTGCTGTTCGTCGCCGGCACCGACAAAGCCTCGAAGGCGGCCGCGGTGGCCATCCAGAAGGCATTCGTTGCGCCCGGCCAGACGGCGAAATACGTCGGCTTCTTCAACGCCGGGATGAAGGCGACGAAGACCGTGGCCCGGGGTTGGAAGCTCGGCTACCCCGTGCTGTCCGACCCGGACAAGAAGGCGATGGCCTGGCTGAGTACCGACACGGTCCCGTATGCGGTATTCGTCAACGCAGCGGGCCAGGTCGTCAGGACCGAGACCAGGGTCACCGAAGCGAACGTAGCCGAAGGGGTGATGGCGTTGGCACAGAGCACGAAGAAGCTGACTGACCCGGTCTGCGGTATGACTGTGACCAGAGCGGATGCGGCCGGCAGCACCGCCTACCAGGGTAAGACCTACTACTTCTGCAGCAAGGTCTGCAAAGATAGCTTCACCAAAGACCCGCAGAAGTACCTTGCTCAGTAACCGGCCGCAGGGACATGACCGCACTGTCGGACAGGGGCCTCGGCGGCCAAACGTCCGACGTTTCGGATCGTGTCCCGAGGGCGAAAACCGGGACTGTACCGCAGCGCGTCCTCGCGCTGCTTCGTGGGACTGTCCCTATCTTTCGCCCATATCTGCAACCCACCCGAGTTCTACCGAGGATGTCCCCATGTTTCGCCAAAGTTAGAAACTCGCCCCGTGACACGCCGTCGAAGTCGCCCTGCGAACCGCTCTGCAGACCGAATCGCAAATCGCCCGACAGATCACAGTGCGAGAAGTCCTGAGACTCAGCAGGCAAGTGCTGGCCAGAATCGGCCCGGCATTCGCCTTGCCTGTGCCTTCACGATTCGCCCCCAAAGTCGTCGTCCTTTTCGTGCCGCAAATCATGGCCGAAATCGCCGAGAAGGTCGGTTTCGGACTGGCCTCGAGAATCACCCCGCGAACCGTTCCGGGAACGGTTCCCAGGGCGATTCCCGAAGTGCCGTTTTCGGCCTGTCTCGCAGCCTAACGCGAGCTATTTCAGCACATTAGGCGCGGGCAGACGGAAAATGGGTAGCGTCCCCATTTAAGGAGGTGGCGGGGGCCGGGCTATTCTATTCGGGTCACGGTGACTTCGTTACCGGGCAGGACCGGTATCTGGAATGTGCCGTCGTAGGGCGAGTAGGTGCCGTCGGCCTCGGAGCCGGATACCGTCACCCACGTCCAGGGGATGTCGAGCACAATGGTCATGGGCAATGGCGGCAATCCGCCGGTTTGAACACCGTCGATTCTGAGCACGGCATTCTGTTCCGACCGGCGCAGGCTCAGCTTCGCCCGCCGGTTCTGAAGCAGGTAGCGCCCGACGTCTTCGACCGGAGCAATCCACGCCCCGGTGTTCCGCGCCAGCCTGACCTGGCGTCCGAATGTGAGCGGCGTGACCGAGTAGGTGTGCTCGACGTTGTGCCTGGCCATGGTCGCGAGCTCGCGCGAGTCCGCGTCGAGCACGTGGTGGTAAAGCAGGATCGTCCACCGGCCGCGGCCCTCCCTGACCGTGCGCGCGAATTCACGCAGGCTGGGCAGCGTCTCGCTGTACATCGCGAAGCTGTTGAGCCGGAACGGGTCGAAGCTCGCCGGCGAGTTGTAGCGCTCGCCCGCGGTGCGGGCAAACCAGAACCCGGCCTGCCGCACCGCGCCCACGACCTCGGGCCCGGCTGCGCTGTAGGGATAGTGGAACACGTTCACCGGCGATGTGAGTTTCTGTTCGAGCAGGGCCCTGGCACCGGCCACGTCTTGGGCCAGTTGCTCGGGCCTGCTCTCAGGAAGCTCGTGGGACATGCCGTGCGACGCCACGCGATGACCCTGGGCAAGCAGTTGCCTGGCCTCGAAAACTCCGATGCGCAGGAACGACGTACCGTCCGGCTCAGCGTGCCAGCCCGGCTCGTTTCCGGTCCAGGCCGCGACCAGGCCGAAGTCGGCCTTGAATCCGTAGCGGTTGAGCAGCGGGGCGGCGCGCTCGAACTGGTCGTGCGAGCCGTCGTCGAAGCTGATCGAGACCACTGCCGGGCTGTCCCACGCGAACGCGGGAATCCGGGCGAGGACATTCTGCCGCTGCCTGCGCGCAAGGCGCGCCAGGCCGGCCGCGCGGGCAGCGGTATCGACGAGGATTCCGGGCAGGCCCGCCGCAAACAATCCGTAGCTCTGTTTAAGCCGTTCGTTGTATTCAGGTTCTTCCCAGCCCGGCCAGCGCCAGCGACCGGTGAACTGAAGCGTGCCGCCTTTGGCTGCGGGCAGTGCCGCAATCAGTTCGTCAGGCCCCTGCTTGTCGTCGCGGAAGAGGAAGGCGGAGAAGGCGAACCCCGGGGTAGTGACCGAACCGAGGCTGCGCGAGAGGGTGTCATACCTGAGCACCTGGAACGAGGACGGATCGGAGATGTTGACGAGCGCCCAGGGCAGGCGCATCTCGATGACTCCCTCCTTTTCGTACCAGTCAGCCAGAGTGTTGTCCGCCATCCGGCCGTAGCGGAGCCGGCCATACTCGGCGACGTAGGGCGGCACGCTCTCGCCGCTGGTCGTGGTCCTGGGGTAGTTGATGACGAGGCGTTGGGGGACAAACACACCATCGTTGTTCAGAACCATGCGCAGCCGCGGACGCTCCGGCTCGCCGGGGTCGAGCAGCGCCGAGTAGAAGCTGTCCACCAGCACCGCTGCATTCGCGGTGTCGTCAAGCAGCACGAGAAACTCGACGCCGTTGGTGCAGTCGAGCCCGAGCGGGCCGAGGCGCTTGTCTCCGAGGCGAGGGTCGTACGTGTCGATCGCGAGCCCGACGCGCTCGCCTGCCCAGTCCGGAGTCCGCGCGAGGTCGAGCCGGACATAGAGGTACTCTTCGTCCGCCAGAAGCCAAAGCGCCCGGACATCCCCGTTTCCGTGCGCGAGCGGCCGGGTGGACCAGTCTCCGGTCTCACCGTCAATTGCCACCAGCTCCCGTCCGAACTTGACCAGCCCGAAGCACTGCTCGGGGTTCTGGACGTTGTGCCAGAGCCGGACCCGGTCGGGCGGCATCGCGAACTCGTCGACCAGCCAGTTCCGTTTGAACCATTCGTCGAGCCAGGCAAAGACCACGCCCCCCGCGCAACCCTGGTCGTGGATGGCCGAGAGCATCGCCAGGTTGAGCCGGGCCTGCTCTCTCTCGTCGTGCCCGCCGTGGTCCATGCCCAGCCAGTTGTGATGGGCGTTGCCGCGCGACGAGGGGACGCCGAACTCGGCAACGAGAAGCGGCAGCCCGGCGTGAAGGCGCCTGAGGTCGGAAAGATACCCGGCATAGTTATCCGTCTCGCCGCGATCGTTGCGGAAGTCCCGGTAGGCCGAGTCGAGGAAGACAAAGTCCGGGTAGTAGGGATAGACGTGGTAGGCGGCGAAGTACCCGGCCGCGAGCGCCGGCGTGGTCTGGATTGCGAGCGGGTCGACGCTGACGATGTCGTTGTCAAACTCGCGCGTGCGCCAGCGGTCCGCGTACTCACTCGGGTGGAACATCGGGTCGAGCGGCAGCCAACTGACAAAGGCGACCGGATGCTGGGTAGCATAGGTGACCGCCTCGTACTGGACCAGGAAGTCGAGCATGCCGGCCAGCCAGACCTCGGTAGGGCTGCCGCGGGGCACGTTGACGAGGACCCCGTTGTAGCGGTTGACCGCCCGGTTGGCCGAGTCGGTCGCTTCGACCGCCTCCGGCTCCCATTCGCGGCCGAAAAGATAGCCGAGCGTGTAGGCCGAGACGTCGGCCGAGTACGCTCCGGCAGCGTGACCCGGCCTTGCCGGCAGCACCGCGTGGCCGGCGACCACGTCAACTGCGTCGCGGATTTCCCGCCTGATGTCGTCGGAGTAGTCCGGCTCGAAGAGGTTGCCCGAGGCGGGAAGTTCGGCCCAGACCCCCTGCAGCAGAAAGACCGGCCGGTCCGATCGCTCGAAGTTGTACTCGGCCAGCGCCTCGTAGAATTCGGGCGGCAGTATCGTGTAGGCCCGGACAACGTTGATGCCGGCTTCTCCCATCTGTCCGAGCCAGCGGGCGTAGTCCGCGCGGGTAGCGGCAAACTCGGTCGGGTAGCGGCCGGGCAGGGCCGCGCCGAGGTTCGCGCCGACGACAAACAGCTTCTGCCAGACCTGGGTCTTCTCCCCGCGCGGGTTGCTCGCGAGCGTCAGGTGCTCGAACTCGTCGCCGGAGCAGCGGAAAAGCACCCGTGCATTGACCGCGGCCGACACAACTTCTTCCCGCGAGGCGGTAATCGCGACCGGCGCCGCCGCCGGTTCAACGATGCGCACGGGCTCGGGCCGCGCACGCCGGCCCTCGATTCGCACCAGAAACAACACCAGGGCCGCGAGCCCGGCCAGGAGCAGCACGATGACCGCGTACTTGCCGTGCATTCTAGAAGGAGCGGCTGACTGCGAAGCCCAGACTGCCATAGGAATAGGTGTAGCCGCTTGCTTCGGTGGTCAAAGCCCAGTTCGCGTCGAGCGCGGCCCGGATGCCGGCCAGTATCTGCCGGTTCACTGAGAGGTTTGCCCGGACGACATACTGGCTCGCGGCATTGACGCCGCCGGCCGCGCCGGCAGTGAGCCCGAAACCCGCCCAGCGCCCGTCGAACGTCATGCCGACAGCATTGGTCGTGAGGTCCTGCGGCGAGTAGTAGCGCGGCGACCGCCAGTTGAAGTCGTCGTAGCTGAAAGTATAGGCGACGGTCAGGCGGGGGCTCCTGAGCAGGTCGAACCCCAGGCCCGTAGACAGAGCGCGCTTCTCGTTGCCGTCGTCGATAATCCAGGTCTGTCCGGCCCGGGCCTCCAACTTCAGTGCTTTATAGGGGCGGATTGTCAGCGCGGTCCAGGCCACACCTGCCCCGATGTCCTGGGCCGGCTCATACAGAACCCGGCCCGCTTCTCCCGACCAGGAGAGCCAGGGCTGCTCAACCCCCCAGCCAAGCGTGGCAGACTCGAACTCGGGCCCGAGCAGGTCGGCCTGTGCCTGGCCCTTCAGCCGCAACCACGCGAACGGTCGATAGGCGAGCCCGGCCATGGCCAGCAGGTAGTCGTGCGCAAGGATGTCGCGCCGGTTGCTGGAGTAGGCGAGGCCCGCGCTCGGCTGCAGTCGGTCGCCGATGTGCTGCTCGTACCCGAACCGGTAGTCGAGATAGGTGCCGGGTATACCGCCGTCGCTCTCCCTCGCGCCGTTGAATCCGAGCCGGGCCTGCGGCGCGGCCGCCTCGGCCGTGCGCTCGACCGCCTCGATGATCTCCTTCCGTCCCGGGGCCAGCGCCAGCGCCCGGCTGTAGAAGCCGTTCGCGGTAACGGGTCGGTCCGACCATTCGTAGTTCTGGCCAAGGCCGAACAGGTAGTCGGCATTCTGTGGATCCGCACGGAGCAACTCCCGGTAGAGAGCTATCGCCCGGTTGCGGTCTCCGGCCCAGGAGAGCGTCCGGGCTCGGATCTCCGCGACCTCGCGGTTACCCGGTCCAATCGAGTCGGCCGTTGCCAGAAAGCGCAACGCCTCGCTAAAGCGGCCGGCCCAGCCTGCGACCCGGGCTCCGCCGACCAGGGCTTCGAAGTAGCTTTCGCTCCCGGGCTTGACCTCGGCATAGAGCGCGAGCGCGTCGTCGAGCCGACTCTGCCAGGAAAGAGAAATCGCCTTGCCCAGCCGGGTGTCGTCGTCGGACGGGTCTTCGACGAGCAGGCGGTCGTAGATGGCGTTGGCCGAGTCGAGCGAGCCGGTGTTGCGGAGCAGCAGCGCGTATGCCTTCTGCATCGGCCGGTCGCCCGGTTGAGCCAGTGCGGTTGATTCGGCGCGAACCAGCGCCTCTCCGCCTCGTCCGGCATTTACCAGGTCATGAATCTCGGCAATCGTTATCGGTTCGAAGGCAACCAGCGCGAGCAGAAGCAGGGTCATGGCTTCGTTCCGCCGAAACCTTCGCGGCTGAACTTGTACCAGGACTGTCGCCCGGCCAGCCAGTCCCAGATACCCCAGAGCTGGAATGCGGACCGCAAAGGACCGTAGACCGGCCCGCTGATAATTGCGTGGAAGAGGAGCCGCAGCCAGTCCCGGAAGGAGTGGTAGCGCATCGCCTGGACGTTCACCGCCGAATTCCGAGCGAAGCGCCGCTCGACCGCTGTGGTGACGAGCGCGGCAATGACGCCGCCCCCGAGCGCCGCCGCGCCCAGGGCGCCGGCCAGCCAGAACCAGTTTGTCTCACCGGCAAACACCATCCACGCCAGCAGGCCCAGACCCACGAGTTGCAGGACCGGAGAGAACGCGACAAACACGAGTTGATATGGCATGCCGATCAGACCGGCCGCACCGTACCCGGGCTCGAACCACATCGAGCGGTGCAGGAAGAGCGACTCCAGGAGCCCGCGGTGCCACCGGTTGCGCTGCCGCGCGACCTGGTGCAGGCGGGACGGGACCTCGGTCCAGGCAACCGGCCACGGGTCGAAGACAATCGGCCGCCGCAGTCTGTTCTCCCGGACGTACCGGTGGAGGCGGACGATGACCTCCATGTCCTCGCAGACCGTGCTGACCGCCCGGTCCCGTGCGATGCTCTGAACGTAGGGGTGGCGGTTGCGCCGGGTGAGGAACCCGCCGCAGTCAAGCAGGAGCCGGCGGTCGAACATGGAAAAAGCGCCCGAGAGAATCATCAACGAGTTGAGCGAAGAGAAGGCCACGCGGCCGACCGTGTAGGAGACAAGGTACTCGATTATCTGGAACAACACCAGCGCCCGGTGCGGCAGACGGCTCCCGACCACCTGCCCGTTCTCTACCTGGACGCCGTTGGCCGCGGCGATGAGCCCGCCCGCGGCCGCGGCGTTACGGCTGAGGAAAAGACCGGCCAGCCGTTTCAGCGCCGACGGCGCCAGCAGCGAATCCGAGTCAACCGTGACCACCAGCGGCATCGCGGTGAGGGCGAGCCCGACGTTGAGCGAATCGGCCTTGCCCGAGTTCGGCTTGTCGACGACAAGGAGCCGTGGGTCGAGTCCGGACCGGAACACGGCCCGCACCGGGGCGGTGCCGAGCAGGTCTACGTAGCTCTTCGCCTCCGGCCGCAGCCTGAACTCGCGGGCGAGCACATCGAGTGTCTCGTCCTTCGAACCGTCGTTGATAGCGATGACCTCAAGCGTCGGGTAGTCGAGTGCGAGCAGCGACCGGACGCTGTCGGACACTGTGGCTGCTTCGTTGTACGCCGGAACCAGGATTGCGACCCCGGCATCATCCGACCGGCTGCCGGCGGCACTCGCCCGGGGAGTAGACGGCGAGGGACGGCGGAAGGCCACCAGGAAGACGACAAGGAAGACCAGGTTCACCAGCACGTCCAGGCCGAAGTACACGGCCAGGATGTCGATGGCAACCCAGAAGAGCATCAGTTGCGGTCGGCAGTCAAAACCCGGTCCCGTGTCCGGTGGTGCTTCCCTGAAATCGACGGCAGCCGCCGCCGGGCACGCGCGCCTGCCGGTTCGGTGTCATCGCGACACCTCAATTTCTCCGGTCGTGGCGAGGTCGAACGTCAGGTATGTGAAAACGCCATCTCCCTCGTCACGCTCCACCCGCTTGATTGACAGCCCGCGCGCGACTGCCTTGAGCCCGGGCTCGCCGAGGCGGACGGTGAGCTCGCGGACCGGCGCCTTGTTGCGATTCGTGAATCTCAGCACGGTCCTGTCCCCTCCGGCACCAACGCGGACATCGACGTTGCCTCGCGCATTCCACCAGTCCGCGATGCCGGCAAGGCTCGAACACCAGGCGTCGCCCGACTTCGCCGCCGCGGCAAGGAACTCCGTGACCGGCGCGAGTGTCGTCTCCGAGTAGCCGCTGTACTCTGCGTGCAGGACCAGACCCATCATGCCGCGCCGCTCGAGCGCCAGTCCCTGCCAGAGCGCCTGCAGCCGGGAAGCGAAGCGCTGCGCATCCCGGGCTTGCGCGGCCGGCGGGTACTCGGCGGCCAACGCTCCCTCACCGTAGTAGTCCCAGTCTTCGAGGGTCGGCGAGAGTTCGAGCATGTCCGTGCTCAGGCAGTACTGCCCTCTCAGCCAGATCGGCAGGTTGTAGGGAAACAACGCGCCCGCGAAACCGGCCGCGTGGTCGACGAACAGAGATGACTCGTACCGGTAGCCGCGCCGGATCAGCGTGAAGATGCCGCTCGCGGTGCGGTTGCTGAACGGGAAGCGAAACCCGGCAACGGGCATGCGCAGGAAATCCTCCAGGCGGGCTATCTCCCACACCGTGCGGCAGTAGTCCAGGTTCCGAAAATAGGGGTGGCTGAAGCTGAGGCTGGCAAGCCTGACGCGTGGCTCCCGCTTGAGATACTCCAGGGCGGGCTGAGAAACGAGGCCGGTCACAAACACGTCGATCTCCCGGCTGCCGGGTATGGCAAGCAGCTTGTCCAGCATCGGCTTGATGCCTGCACCGATGGAGTCGCCGCCGGCCTCGTTCACGGTCACAGCCAGCGCGCCGCGATGGGCACCCGGCCAGGGGTTGATGCAGACCTCCGGGCCGCCCTTGAACGCCAGCGCAAACACCTGGTGGTAGAACCCGGTGATTGCCGGGACATCGCCCAGGCCGCCGTCTACCGCCGGTTGCAGCAGCAGGAAATGAGACACCATTATGCCGTAGCCTCGACCGCAGGGGTTGAGGGTCACTGCCGGATAGCTCTTCTCTCCATCGGTCCAACGGGCCTCCACCTCGACGCCGCCTGCCATCGTGGACTCCACCGGTACCAGCAACCAGGCATCGCCGAGCGGCCGGGTCAGTTCCGGGCGATATCTCCGGAGCAGGACGGCTCCTGAGTCCCTGACCAGCAACGACCCGCGCAGGTTCGCTTCCTGCATCAAGTAGCCGAACACCGGCTCAAGCGGCCACTCCCGTTCGTCGAGGAGGTTGCCCGACGCTACCCGGTCCTCGCCCTCAAGCGTGTTGCGGCCGATGTTCTCGCCGGCTACGAGTATGCCGCCGGCCTGCACCCACTCCGCGAGGTTCGCCATGCTCGCGCTGTCGAGGTAGGAGAGGGAGAAAACCCGGTCCGCATCGTGGTACCCGGCGATGGTCGGCGCCACGATGATGCGCGTCGAATCGAGCCGGGCGCGGTCGAGCAGCACCGACTTGTCCGCGACCTCGGTGAAAGCTCCCAACCCGTCCATCACTTCCAGGCAGATGTTGGCGCCCGAAGGCAGCAAGCCCATGCCATCCGAACCGGTTGTCAGGAACAGAACGCGCGGGTAGACGAGTGCGTCAGACAGGTTCGTATCTGCCCCGGTCGGAGCCGGCCTGGATCCGCAGTTGGTCGCGGCAAGCGCTGTTGCCAGCAAGGCGAGGGTCACGAATCGAGGAAACGATGTTTCGACCGGGAGAAAGCGAAGACCTCTTGATTGCCTCCCCCGGCCACCGGTACGCAAACCAGGAAGGCGGAACATATGAATTCCATTGTACATCGAGTTACGGTGCACGCCAGCGTTTACTTCGAGGCACCATTCCTGTCTCAGGCTTCGGACTGAGCCTGCCGCAGCCGGAAGAAGCCGGGAACGACGGGCCCTTCGATCAAAGCCGAGCGCCCCGCGCGTAGGCGGGGCGCCGTTTGTAGTTAGGTCAGGCCTAGACCAGGTAGTCGCCGCGGGGTTCTGCACATTCCAGATTCAGGATTGTAGATTGCAGCATTGGCGAATGCTGACATCGGCGAGCCTGGCGGTTCAGACGCATCTGGTCTTGGCGATGAAACTCCGGGTGTGACCTTCGGCGGTCAGGCGGTCCAGTGGCGGACCGGTTCGGACAGAAAGGCTCCGAGCGGGATGCCGCCCGAGCCGACCAAGAGCCGGCGGTGGGTGCGGTGTTCGGCGGCGAAGGCTTCGATTCCGGGCAAGGCCCGTGGCTCGGAGCGACCGGTCTTGACCTCGATTGCAGTCAGGCGGTTGCCGACTTTGACCACGAAGTCAACCTCCCGGTTGCGCTCGCGCCAGTAGAAGAGCTCGCATTCCCGGGCCGCGGCCGCGTTGGCAAGATGCGCCCCGACCGCCGACTCGGCAAGACGTCCTCGGAAATCGGCACCGGTGTCGGCCGGATCGATCCCGGCCGCGGCGCTGAGCAGGGCTGTGTTCAACACCAGCAGTTTCGGGCTGGAGCCGCGCTGACGCACGCGGCCGCCGGAGTATTTGGCCAGACCGGTGACCATGCCGGCCGCGGAAAGCAGTTCGAGGTAGTGCGCCAGCGTCGTCGTGTTGCCAGCGTCGTGGAGCTGGCCGAGCATCTTCTGGTAGGCGAGCACCTGGCCCGAGTACCGGCAGGCGAGGTCAAAGAGCCGGCGCAGCAGGGCCGGCTTGTCAACCCGCGTGAGGAGCAGGACATCGCGGGACAGCGTGGTTTCGATGATGGCGTCGAGAATGTAGCTCCGCCATCGCTCCGGATCCTGGCTCAGTGCGGCCGCGCCGGGGTAGCCGCCAAACCGGAGGTAGCGGTCGAGGTCGAACCGAAAGGCGTCCCGCATCTCACTGAACGACCAGTGCGGCAGGTGGATGACCTCGAACCGGCCGGTCAGGCTTTCACCCAGCCCCGTCTGCATCAGCAGCGGCGCCGAACCGAGAATGACAACCCGAAGTGGCAGACGTGCGGCCGTATCTTCGTCCCACAGGCGTTTGACGGACTCCGACCAGCCCGGCGCCTTGTGGATTTCGTCCAAGGCCAGCACTGCTCCCCGGCGGCCGGCAGAGCGTGCCGCAAGCCGGGCGGCGTCCCACTGCTGGGCGACCCAGTCGCTGCCGCGCAGCGTCGGCTCGTCGGCCGAGACGTACGATGACGGCCTGTCCAGGGTCACGAGCACCTGACGCACCAGCGTGGTCTTTCCGACCTGGCGCGGTCCGGCGATAACCTGGATGAATCGCCGTGGTTCCACGAGGCGCCTGGCGAGCACCGCGGCATGCGGGCGAGCATACCCGCCGCCTTCATGTTTACTCAATACCATGAGTAATTTTACTCAGGACTTTGAGAAAGGCAAGAGCTGCCGCCTGAATCCGACACGGGAGTCAAACACCAAGGCACAAAGACACAAAGGGAGTGAGGACGGAAATCGGAGCGACGCGGTGAGCGCGTCGCGGATGTGTCCCCGGCCCTGCATACAGTCCCCGTTTTCCGCGCGTGCAGCCGTCGCCACGTTGTGGAATCGCCCCCACGTAAGCCAGGCGCCCCGCGCGGAGGCGGGGCGCTGGTTGTGTTTGGCTCGGTCTAGACCAGGTAGTCGCCGCGGGGCGTGTAGTGGGTGTGCAGGTACTTGTGGCTCTGTTCACCGCACGGCCCGTCGGTGAGGAACTCCTCGTACAGCTTGATGACGTGTGGGTTCTCGTGCGATTTGCGGAGCGCCAGCCCCATGTCTTCGGCGTAGATCGCTTTGGCCCGGGCCGCGCGTATCGAGGGGCTCGTCGGAATCGGTTGACCGCCACCGCCGATACAGCCGCCCGGACAGGCCATGAACTCGATGAAGTGGCAACCGGCGAACTTACCCCCCGCCTTGATGTCTTCCATCACTTTGCGGGCGTTGGCCGTTCCGTGCGCCACCGCGACCTTGAGCGTCGCGCCATTGAGCCAGGTCCAGTCCTTGCCCAGCCTGCCCTTCTTGATGAGCGGCTTGAACAGGTCGAGCATCGGCCCGGTCTGCGGCACCTTGATCTCCATGTACTTCACGCCCTCGAATCCGCGCACCGGGATGACGTTGGCGTCGGTGAAGACCTGCTCGGCCTTGAGGCCGGTGACGACCTCGATCACTGTGCGGATTGCCGCTTCCATCACGCCGCCCGAGGCGCCGAAGATGAGCCCGGCGCCCGAGGCGTCGCCGAACGGCAGGTCGAAGTGGGTCTTGGGCATATGCGGCAGGTCAACGCCCGCCTCTTTTATCATTTGGGCCATTTCGCGCGTGGTCAGACCGAAGTCCACGTCCTTGAACCCGGTCGAGCGCATCTCCGGCCGGTTCGCCTCGAACTTCTTCGCTGAGCAGGGCATCAAGGAGACCGAGACGATGTCGGCCGGGTCGATATTCTGCTTCTGGGCGTAGTAGCTCTTGATGAGCGCGCCGAACATCTGCTGCGGGCTCTTGCAGGACGATACGTGAGGCAGCCATTCCGGGTAGAAGTGCTCGATGAACTTGACCCAGCCCGGCGAGCAGGAGGTGAACTGGGGCACGAACGCCTCTTCCTTCTTCACCAGCGCCTTGTACAGCCGGGTCAGCAGCTCGGTGCCCTCCTCGATAATGGTCAGGTCGGCGGTGGTGTTGGTGTCGAAGACCATGTCGAACCCGGCCCGGCGGATGGCGGTGTTCATCTCCTGCGTTACTGAAGTCCCCGGGGGCAGGTCGAACTCCTCGCCCATTGCGGCGCGCGGGCTCGGTGCGGTCTGCATCACGACGTGCTTCTTGGGGTCGTCGATGGCGGCCCAGATTTCGTCGGACGGGTCCTTGGCGCGGAGCGCACCGGTCGGGCAACGGTTGATGCACTGGCCGCAGTTGATGCAGATTACGTCGGCGAGCGGCCGGTCGAGGAAAGTCTCGATCTTCGTCTTGTCGCTCCGGTGCGCCGCGGTCAGAACCCCGACCGACTGGAGGTCGATGCAGGTGCGGACGCAGCGGCGACAGAGCACGCACTTGTTCATGTCGCGCACCACCGAGTAGCTCGACCGGTCGATTTCGAAGCGCGGCTTGTCCGGGTGGCCGAAGCGGAAGAAGTCGACGCCGTATTCCTTGGCCAGGGCCTGCAGCTCGCAGTTGTTGTTGCGGAAGCAGGAGTAGCACTCGCCGTAGTGCTTGGAGAG
Organism: Caldifarciminota bacterium UBA2258; assembly: GCA_002347155.1. Classification (GTDB taxonomy): domain Bacteria; phylum Hydrothermota; class Tepidihabitantia; order Tepidihabitantales; family Tepidihabitantaceae; genus UBA2258. The sequence continues at coordinate 17,613 of DDXO01000102.1, read as the reverse complement.
CAGCAGGTCGAGGACGTGGCGCCGCGACTGCCTCACGCGCTGGCTGGTGGTGCTGACGGTTACCGGCTCGGTGACCGGGAACGTGCAGGCAGTCTGGAGCGTGCGCTGTTTCGACACTTCAACGACGCAGATGCGGCAGACGCCGGCGAGGCACAGGTCCTCGTGGTAGCAGAGCGTCGGGATGCGGATGCCCACGGTCTTGGCCGCCTCGAGGATGGTCGTACCGAACGGCACCTTTATGTCGATGTCGTCGATCTTCACCGATACCAGACCGCCGATGTCGCCGGCCTTGCCGGCCGTGATGGTCATCGGCTTCTCGCTGGTCGGGGCGGTGCCGCCCGGTGCGACATGGGACGACTTCTCGCTTGAAGCTTGGGGTTTGGGGCTTGTAGCTTTCTTCTCTGGCATCGCTTACTCCTTCGTCGCGGGCACGCGGCCCAGGATTTCCGACCGGAAGTGCTCGGTGATATCGAGGAACGCGTTGGCGCTCGACTGGCCGAGCCCGCACTTGGACGCGGCCTGCATCGTCCGGCCGAGGTTCTGCAGCTCGCGCAGGTAGCCGACTGAGCACTTGCCCCGCTTCAAGAGCCGAACGCCCTCGAGCAGCTTGGGGTTGCCTTCGCGGCAGGGCGTGCACTGGCCGCAGGACTCCTCGACAAAGAACTCGAGGAAGTTCTCGGCCACGCCGAGCATGTCCCGCTGCGGACCGATGACGATGACCGAGCCGCCGGTGGCGAGGTCCTCGAACCCGAGCTTGCGGCCGAACTGCTTCGCCGGGACCGTACGTCCGGACGCGCCTCCGACCTGCACCGCCTTGGCTCCCTCGCCCTCGACGAGCTTCAGGATGTCCTTGAGCGAGGTGCCGAATCCGACCTCGTACACGCCGGGACGCCGGCAGTCGCCGGAAATTGAGAGCAGCTTCGAACCGGTCGATACGTCGGTGCCCAGCTTCTTGAACCAGTCCGGTCCCTTGACCAGGATTTGGGCGCAGGCGATGAGCGTCTCGACGTTGTTCACCGCGGTCGGCGCGCCCACCAGTCCGGTGTTCACCGGATAGGGCGGGCGGTTGCGCGGCTCGCCGCGCGAACCTTCGAGCGACTCGATGAGCGCGGTCTCCTCGCCGCAGACGTAGGCGCCGGCGCCCATCCGAATCTCGATGTCGAAATCGAAGTCCTTGCCCAGCACCTTCTTGCCGAGCAGCTTGTTCTCGCGCCGGGCCGCGAGGGCCGCCTCGAGCCCGGGTTTCATGTAGGCATACTCGGCGCGCAGGTAGATTACGCCGAGTCTGGCACCGATGGCGTAGCCGCCGATGGTGATACCATCAAGCAGCACTTCCGGCCTTTCGGTCAGAAGCAGCCGGTCCTTGAAAGTGCCCGGCTCGCCTTCGTCGGCATTGCAGACTATGAACTTCTTCGGGGACTGGGCGACCGCGCACAGGTTCCACTTTACCGCGGTCGGGAACCCGGCGCCGCCGCGGCCGCGAATGCCGGACTCGCGAATCTGGCGGATGACGTCGGTCCGCGACATCGCGAGCGCCTTCTTCAGGCCCGACCCGGCTTCGTACCGCTCCATGATATGAATGACGCTAGCCATTCAGCACCTCCGGTGCAAGTACAAAGTACAAAGGACTAAGGACAAGACTCCGGCGTTTGTCCTTTGCACTTACCACTTTGTCCTTTGCCCTAGGCATGGGATGCCTCCTTCTCTTCAAGCTGGGAGGCGGGACCAAACATCCGCCGGTACTTCTCGAGGATGTCGGACACCAGTTCCGGGCTGACCTCGGTGTAGACGTCGTTGTTCACGAGCAAAGCCGGCCCGTGGTCGCACATTCCCAGGCAGTTGCAGTACTCAAGCGAGAAGAGCCCGTCCGGCGTGGTCTCGCCGAACTTGATTTCGAGCTCGTTCTCGAGCTGGCGCGCCACTTCCCTCTTGCCCGCGAAGTCGCAGGAGAGGGTGCGGCAGAGCCGGATGGCGAACTTGCCACGGGGCTCGGTCGAAAGGAACGAGTAGAACGACACGACTCCGTAGACCTCGGTCGGGAAGACCCCGAGCTGGCGGGCGACCTCCTGCATCGCGAAGTCGGAGACGCAGTGGTACTTCTCCTGGACGGCCTCGAGGACGGGCATCATCCCGTCGCGCTTGTGCTCATACTTCTCCGCCAGTTCCGCGATTTCGTGGCGGAGGGATTCTCTTTCAGTTGCGAGCATGGCTATTTCCTCAGGAGCTTCTTGACCTTGGCGACAAGGTCTTTGGGCGCGACCGGCTTCGACACGAACTCGTCCACCGGCGCCATCTCGGAATCCTTACCGAACTTGTATCCGGTAACGTGGCCTATGGAAGAGAGGATGACTATCGGCGTCTTCACGCCCTGGTGGCGCAGGTCCTGTGCCACCACGAACCCGTCGTCCGGCTGTTCCATCATCACGTCGAGGATGATGAGATCCGGTTTCTCCTTAGCGACCGCCCGCATCGCCTCTTCCCTGCTCGTGGCCGCTGCCACAGCATATCCCTCGGCCGAGAGGACAAGCTGCAGGGAATCGACGATATCCGGGTCGTCGTCTACGATCAGAACCTTCGGCATAGCAACTCCTTAATAGATTCTTGCCTGTCTTTAGGTCCGAATCTGTATTGTGGCGGATAGAACGAGCCCCGACCTAAAGACGCCAGTGTAGCACAAACGTGCCCGGCTTGCAAGTGCCGCGGTTGGCCCCCAAACCCGAGATAGGACTAACCACAGAGGCCACGGAGCAAACAGAGCCGGGCGCAGGGCAGAGTCCGTCCCGTACCCTCGGCGCTCTCTGTACTACAAGCGTACAGGATCGTTGTCTTCACAACGGTGTTTCCGATTATCGCTTCTGTCCTGCGGTTGCCGACTTCGGACGGGTCGCCGATCACAACTCCATCCGTGGTTCCAGCCGGTTCGGAGTTCAACCGCCGATACACGCCGATAAACGCCGATGGGTGTCCCAGATACGGAACCATATCTGCGTCTATCGCGTTGTGGCTCCGCCACGCTTCGCTCATCTGCGGTTCCAACCGGTTCGGTTGCGGCCGGAGAGGCCGCGCTGTGCGCTCTGTGGTTCAATGTGGGATTCAGGGGTTGGCATCGGCGGCCCGCGGTTGACTGCGACGCAGCGGCGGCTATCTTGTATTTCCTGAGGCAAACCAGAGCATGACGCCGATAGACGTTTCGGAACACCCCGCCGCTGACGACTCGGGCGGACAACTGCACGGAGCAGCGGTGCAGATGGTCATGGATGACCTGAAACAGCTCTGGTTCTCCGGCAAGTCGCTGTTCGATGTGCTCGATGTCGTCTACGAGGCGATGCGCCAGATCATCCCGTTCGACCGGATGTCGGTGGCCTTCTACAATGAAGAAACCGGGATGGTCGTGTCACGCTGGGTGCGGAGTGAAACCGAGGTGAAGCGCGTCGACAAAGGGTACTGGGCCGAGCTCAAAGGTTCGTCGCTGGAGCCCATTCTCCGCACCGGCCGACCCCGCATCATCAATAACCTGGAGCAGCACCTCGCTGAGCGCCCTGACTCCCGGGCTACGCAGGACATCCTGAAGGACGGAGTGATGTCCAACCTCACCTGCCCGCTCCGTGCCGGCAACCATGCCATCGGGCTGCTCTTCTTCAGCTCGCGCAAACCCGACACCTATCGGCCCGGTCACATCGACACTTTCCTAGCTGTTGCGGACTCGCTTTCGCTCGCGGTTGAGAAGGTGAAGTACCTCGACGACCTTGCCCAGGCCAAGCGCAACTACGCCCAGATACTCTACTTCGTCGCCCACGAACTCAAGGCGCCGCTGGCCTCGATAGCCACCATCGGCTCAACCCTGACCGAGGGCTATCTCGGCAAACTCACGCCCCAGCAGACGGAGAAGGTGCAGAGGATGATTGCCAACTCCAGCTACCTCACGAATCTCGTGCGCGACTATCTCGACCTGTCGCAGATCGAAACCGGCGAAATGAAGTATCAGCCCGGCCCGGCGGTTGACTTGGTCGAGGAGGTCATCCGGCCGATGGTGGAAATCCAGACGCCCGCTGCCCGGGCTCGAGGCATGACCCTCGAAGCCGACCTCGAATACCTTGTCGCGCCCTGTGACGCCACGCTGCTGAAGGTGGTCTTCAACAACCTGCTCGGCAACGCTGTCCGGTACGGCCGCGAGAACACGAAGGTCCTGGTCCGACTCGTGCGGCGGAGTTTCTCGGACTACAACGACGCGGGCGAGCACATCCGCCAGTACTGGGCGCTGTTCTCGGTACGCAACGAGGGCGTCGGATTCGCACCCGAGCAGAAGCAGAAGCTGTTCGCCCGTTTCCAGCGCCTCCACCATCCCGAACACAAGGGCGTGACCGGCTCCGGGCTTGGTCTCTACATCTCCCGCCAGATAGTCATCCGGCACGGCGGCGAGATTACGGCCGACTCGGAACCGGGAAAATGGGCCGAGTTCCGGTTCCGCATCCCGCTCCGGCAGGAAGCGCCGCTTGTCGATGCACCGGCATGAAGACGCGGGTGTGTGGCAATCCGGCCCGTCCCGGCCCCGGGCAGATGCAGTGAAGCACATCCTGGTTGTAGACGACGAGGCACCGGTCAGATTGCTGATGCAGAAGATACTGGAATCTGCCGGCTACCGGGTGACAACAGCCGGCGACGGCACGTCCGCCCTCAGGGCGGCACGCGAAGACCGGCCGGACCTGGCCATCTGCGACCTGATGATGCCCGGACTGGACGTCTTCACCCTCTGCTCGACGTTCAAGCGCAACAAGCCGTTCAAGATCCCGGTCCTGGTTGTCTCCGTCCGCATGAGCGAGGAAGAGACACAGGCTGCGCTGAAGGCCGGGGCCGACGCGTTCATCCACAAGCCGGTCGAGCGGGAGAGGCTGCTGGCTGCGGTCGCGGAATTGCTCGCCCGCGGGGAGAAGCCGGCCGCTGAAGGCACCTAGTACCGACGGGCAGCGGGCATGACCCGCAAACCACAGGCGCCAAGCGCACGCCGGCCCGGCACTCCCGCCTTCTGCGTTCTGCACTCTGACTTCTCACTTCGCCCGATTCTCTGCCCCGCCGTATCCAACCTGACGTAGACCTCGACCGAGTCAGCGACCCCCGAGCCGAATACGCCGAGGCCGCCGGAGAGTCGTGTTGTCTCGCTCGCTCCCATGCCGAACCCGCCGGCCTTCACCCAGTTGAAGTAGTTCGTATCCAGCGCGTAGACCCGCAGCGTGTGAATCCCCGGCTCGTACAGGTAGAGGAATACCATCTGCCGGAGCCTGAAGACCAGCGAGTCGAAGTTGTTGCCGCTCGTGTCGTTCGCAGCCGTCGCCTTGAAGTAGAACGTGTCGTTGCGGTCGATGCTCCGGATTGACATGTAGTAGCCGGCGCAACTGCGGCTCCGGGTCCAGACCATGGAATCGCTCATCGTGACTGTGTCACCGTCGCAGGGGAACAGAATCCGGAACGAATCCGGCACCACGGTTCGGCCATAGACGGTGTCGAGTCCCTCCCTGGCGATGCGAATACCCAGGGTGTCACCCGGTGTCACGCTCAGGAGAATCTGCCCGGTGCCGTAGATATCTCTGATGCCGTGGACAAGAGGCCACGTGTCGGTCCCGCGCCAGGCCATTCCGTCAGCATCGGAAAAGACGGAGTCAAACGGCTCGTCTATGGCGTAACTCCGGTTGACGTTAACCTGCACCGAGTCTGAGCCGGCCAGAACCAGTCCGTGCACGACGAGTCGGGGCTCAAACTGCTCCGACGGCGTCACCTCGCAGGCCGCGAGGAGCAGCCACAAGCCGCAAGCCGCAAGCCACAAGCCCCGATTAGGCAAAGTCCGAAGCACGAAACCAGAATGACGATTGAACTCCGAATGACCCAATTCGCCATTTCGCGGCATTCGAGCTTCATTCGGAATTCGTGCTTCGAACTTCGTCATTCTCCTAGAACCTCACCTTCACTCCGATTGTCGGCAGAATCGGTATCATGCCCACGCTGTGCCGCACCGGCAGCCCGCTATCGCCTATCTCCCAGTAGTAAAGCAGGACGTTCTGCGCGTTGTACAGGTTGATGAGGTCTAGAAACGCAGTGACCTCGGATCGGGGGGGGAAGAAGTGCATGAGCCTTGACCAGTCGACGTTCCATGTCTTGGTCAGACTTGCATCGAGCCGATGGTAGACCGGATACCGAAAGGCGTCGCGCGGCCCGTTGATGAAATTCCATTCCGGACGCCGGAACCAGTCCGGGTCGGACGGGCGGTACTGATACATCGGGTAGTAGCCGACGCTGCCGGAATAGGGCAGCCCGGTCCCCAGCGTCCACTTGGCGGAAATGTCCACGCCCCAGTACACCTTCGGGAAAGTGAGTACCAGGTTCGCGTTGTGCCGGCGGTCGTAATGCGGGTGGTAGACCTCGTCCCCGATGCTCCGCCGCGTCCACATGTACGAGTAGGAAATCCAGCCTTTCACCCAACCCTCGGTCCTGCGTATCATCAGGTCCGCGCCGTAGGAAATGCCGTCGGCATCGAGCAGCGAATCGGGTGGGGTGAAGAACTGACCGTACCGGGTTTCGAGCAGATTGTTGTAGCTTTTGTAGTAGCCTTCGAGCGACACCACGATGTCGCGGCCGAGCCACTGCTCGGCCCCGGCGATGCAGTGATAGGCGTCGGGCAGGGCGCGCGACCCCGGAACCGGCAGCCAGATGTCGTATATCGAAAAGACGGCATCGGTCGAGTTCAACGTAACGAGCGGCTGGGTGAATCTACCGAGGGCCAGGTTCAGGGCCGTGTTCTTGCCCGGCAGGTACTTCAGGCCAAGCCGCGGTTCGGGCGCGAATCGCCAGCCCTTACTTAGCCTAGCCAGAGTATCGGCGCGGGTCGTGTCGCTCTGACCCTGCAAATAACAGCTCAACCGCAGGCCGGGCTTCAGGAAAAGCCTGCCCGCGACCAGCTCCCATTTGCCGTCCGCATGCAGCGCCAGCGGCCAGAACGTGGCGGACCGCTTGAAACCAGTGGTATCAAAGTCGAAGCTCATCCGGTTCGTCGCGTAGCGAAACTCGCACCCGAAGTCCGAGGTCAGCCGGTCGGCCGCGTACCAGGTCAAGTCGGCCTTCAGCGTGCAGTCGGTCAGGTCGGTGCTCATCCTGACGTCGGTCTCGTTGCCCAGGTTCACGTTGAAGTTCGAGAAGAAGTTGCTCCACGCGGTCATGACCTCGCCGTAGAGGATCGGCGTGAACACGCGATTCCAGCGCACGGAGATACCGCGGTTGCCCCACGCCAGCCTCGCCTTCAGGCCGTCGGGGTTGGCGGGGTCCCAGAAATCAAGCACATCCTCGGCCGCGAGGCCGGTAAGAGTGAAGCGTGAGTCCTTCCACGGTTCGTAGTTCACCTTGCCCATCAGGTCGTAGAAGTAGTATCCCAGCCCGTCTACCCCGAAGGCACGCAGCAGCATGTCCGGCAGATAGGTCCGCCTGCCCGCAACCAGGAACGAACCGGACGGCTTGAAGCCAGCCGCAGCACTGCCGGCGGAAGTCGCTGACTCGTCCTTTGTCCCTTGTCCTTCGTCCCCCTGGCTTGTTTCGTCATTCGGGCTTCGCGTTTCGGGTTTGGGCCCTGGCAAGGGCCCCTCTAGAAGCCCCTGCGCCGCAATCATCGAGGCCGACAAGTTACCGGTCAGCCGCTTCGAGTTGCCCTCCTTCGTCGTCACGTCCAGTACCGAACTCAGCCTGCCGCCGTACTTCGCCGGGAACCCGCCGGCGAGCAAGGTTACGTCCGACACCGCTTCGGCGATGAACGGCGAGAAGAGCCCGAACAGGTGCGACGGGTTGTACACCGTAATGCCGTCCAGCAGAATCAGGTTCTGGTCTGGCGAGCCGCCCCTGATGTACAGCCGGTTCGAGAAGTCTGAAGTCGCTATCACCCCGGGTAGCAGTTGAATCGTCCGGAATAAATCTACCTCGCCGCCGACCTTGGGTATGAACTGCAACTGCTTCGTCTCAAGCCTGACTGCCGAGACCTCGACCTCGCGCTCGAACCGCGCCCGGTCCGCGGTCACCTTCACTTCCTTCAACTCGATCGACCCGACGGACAGCTCGAGGTTCGCGTTTGCCGTCTGGTGCGGGCCAATCGACACGACGCGTCGCTGGGTCTTGTAGCCCACGTACGACGCAACCAGCTCGTATTTGCCCGGCGGCACATGGCCGATGTAGAAATACCCTTTGTCGTTCGTCGCCGCGCCGAAACCGGTCTTGTCCAAGTAAACGTTGCAGTATGCCAGCGGCTCCCCGTCGCTCGCATCCCGCACAAACCCGTTGACTGCGCCCGACTGGGCCAACGCGGAGCTCACCACCAAGAGACAAAGGCACAAAGCAAGTTCGAAACCCGAAACACGAATTCCGATTGAAACTCGAATGATGGAAGCAACGAATTGAGGGATTCGGACTTGAATCGTCATTCGGGTTTCGGACTTCGAGCTTGCGCGGTCAGGCGCGCAATGTCTTTGCCAGTTCCTTTCCGAAAGCCATCGCCTGAGCGCGCAGACCCAAGTTCTTCTTGAGCTTCGCCCCATCCGGACACGGCGCGACCACGTGCTGTCCCAGGTACTTGATGCCGCCGAAGCGGGACAGACGGCTGAACATGGCGACGGCCAGGTCTGCGCCGTCGAACGCATCACCTCCCGCGGTCAGCACCAAAGCCCACTTGCTCCCCTTGAGCAGGTCCTCGCCCGTCAGGAGCGCAAAGCACCGGTCGAGAACCATTTTGGTCTGGCCGGTCACGCTCCAACAGAATATCGGGCTGGTCCAGAGCACAAGGTCGGCGTCGACCATCTTGTCGTACAGCTCGACCATATCGTCTTCCTGCGCGCAACCGGCGCCGCCCTTGGTCTTCATACACGTGAAGCACTCCTGGCACGGATGGATGTTCAGTTCGCACAGCTTCACCCGCGTGACCTTATTGCCTCGGCCCATTCCGGCCAGCACCCAGTCGGTCACCGTGCTGGTGTTGCCCTCCCTCGGACTCCCTTCAAGCACAAGAATCTGGTTCATCATTCCTCCTTAGTAGATCCGGTAGCAGGCAGTCATGATTCTCGTAAGGGTAAAACCTTAGCCGGCCTTTGCCGACCGGTCAAATCCGGAGCCGACTTCGTCGAACCGGGGCGGCGCGTTCAACCGCGGGTCGTTTTCTCTGTGACCTGGTGTCATCATGATGGCTACCACATCGTGGGGTTGTTGAAAAACCCCATTCGTGTCACCCTGAACGAAGTGAAGGGTCTTCTAACTCTCGCAGAATCAACATCGCGAAGATTCTTCGCTGCGCTCAGAATGACAAGAGGCGGCTTCTTCAACAGCCCCATCGTCACCCCGTTTCTGCGTCTTCGGCTCCGCTTGAGGCTTGGAGCTTGCGGCTTGAGGCCTCCTGCGCTTGACTTTGGCCCCCGCTCCGCTAACTTGAACCCGCATGGACGAGATAAAGCTCCGTTACGGCGTCAATCCCCACCAAAGCTCGGCCCGGGCATCTGTGCCTGAGGGCAGCCTGCCATTCAAAGTCATCGCGGGTTCTCCGGGCTACGTGAACCTGCTCGATGCACTCAATTCCTGGCAATTGGTCCGTGAGATGAAAGAGATGACCGGCCTGCCCTCGGCCGCCTCGTTCAAGCACGTCTCTCCGGCCGGCGCCGCCACCGGCCTGCCGCTCTCGCCGGAGCTTGCCGAGTCGTGCTTCGTTAAAGCAGCCGACCTCTCGCCTTTGGCCACTGCGTATGTCCGGGCTCGCGGCGCCGACCGACTCGCCTCGTTCGGCGACTGGATCGCGCTGTCGGACACGGTCGATGAATCCACCGCGAAGGTCATCAGCCGCGAGGTATCGGATGGGTGCATCGCGCCCGGTTACGAACCGGCCGCCTTGAAGCTGCTTCAGGCCAAGAAGAACGGCACCTATCCGGTGCTCGAACTGGACCCGTCCTATCGGCCTCCCGAAATCGAGGCCAGGCAGGTGTTCGGCGTCACGCTCGAACAGGCCCGCAACAACACGCTCATAACGCCCGCACTGCTCGACAAGGTCGTCACGGCCAAGAAGCAGATTCCGGACGAAGCGCGGACCAACATGCTCGTCGCCACGCTCGCCCTCAAGTACACTCAGTCCAACTCGGTCTGCGTCGCGTATGACGGGCAGGTCATTGGCATGGGCGCGGGCCAGCAGTCGCGCATCGCCTGCACGCGCATTGCCTGCGCCAAGGCCGACAAGTGGCTGCTTCGCCTCCACCCCGGGGTACGAGGCCTCGACTTCAAGAAGGGCACCAGCCGGACCGAGAAGGCGAACGCGATTGACCTCTATCTTGAAGAGGACGCGACCGAGGCCGAGGTCACGGCATGGAAGCTGAACTTCAACACCGTACCCGTTCCGCTCACCCGCGAGGAAAAGCAGGAGTGGCTTGCCCGTTTTGACGGCGTGGCCCTGAGCTCGGACGCCTTCATCCCGTTCCGCGACAACATCGACCGTGCTGCCCGGTCCGGCGTGCGCTACGTCGTCCAGACCGGCGGTTCGTCCCGCGACGAAGGCATCATCCGCGCCGCCGACGAATACGGCATGGTCATGGTCTTCACCGGCCTCCGGCTCTTTCACCACTAGCACGGCCGACCGCTGACCGCCTACCGCCTCCCGCTCTCCGAACCTCTGACTTCTCGCTTCCAGCATCTGACATCTGCCTTCGTCCGGTCTGCACGCCCGCCGGGCCGGCTTGACAACCAGCTACCCCCGGCTACGATTCGACGAGATGCGTCGGTGCGTCCACCGATTCAGGAAGATTCGGAGAGTCCCCCTCAGGGGCCCGGAGTCAATCGGTGGCAATCTGTGGATGACTTGTCCGGTTCCTTGCTCGTGCCCGCATCTGCGCCATCTGAGTCTAATCTGCGGTTTGTGGATAGCCCTATCCGCACTCGGCACACTTGCTGCATGAGTTCGCCTTGATGAAGCAGCGCATACTTGTAGTTGACGACGACGCCAAGGTCCGGACACTCTTGGGCGAGATGCTGACCGAGCAGGGCTATGAAGTGGTCTCGGCGGCTGATGGGACCGAAACCCTGCAGCGGGTCGACGATAACGACCTTAGCCTTATCCTGCTCGACTTCCAGTTGCCCGACTTCGACGGGCTCAAGGTGCTGGGTGAGGTGAAGAAGCGCCAGCCTGCGCTGCCGGTCGTGATGGTATCGGGCTTCGGCACCATCAAGCTCGCTGTAGAGGCAACCAAGAGTGGCGCCTATGACTTCATCGAGAAACCTCCCGACCCGAACCGGGTTGCGCTCGTGATCAAGAACGCTCTCCAGCAAGACGCCCTGCGACGGGAAGTCGAATCGCTCCGTACGGAGACCCTGGCCCGCTACCAGATGGTCGGAATGTCCGGCCCGATGCAACGGCTGTACGAAATGATAGACCGCGTTGCGCCTTCGAAGGCGAGCGTGATGATTCTCGGCGAGAACGGGACCGGCAAGGAGCTCGTGGCCCGTGCGATACACCGGAAGAGCGCTGTTTCAAATGGTCCCTTCGTGCGTCTGAATTGCGCCGCCATTCCCGGCGAACTCATCGAAAGCGAGCTGTTCGGCCATGAGAAGGGTGCATTCACCGGTGCAGTTGCACAGAAGCCTGGCAAACTGGAACTCGCCGACAGAGGGACGGTCTTGCTCGATGAAGTAGGCGACATGAGCCTCGCAGCGCAAGCCAAGCTGCTTCGGTTCTTGCAGGATGGAGAGATCCAGCACGTCGGCGGCAACTCCACCCGTAAGGTCGAGGTCCGCGTCATTGCCGCCACGAACAAGAACCTGGACGAAGCAATCAAACAGAAGCAGTTTCGCGACGACCTCTTCTATCGGCTGAGCGTCGTCACCATCCAGGTCCCGCCGCTGCGCGAACGGAAGGAGGACATTCCGCTCCTTGCCGGTCATTTCCTAAGTCAGGCGTGTGCTGAACACGCAGTCCCACAGAAGAGCCTGATCGACGACGCTGTCTCACTACTTGCAGCCCAGACCTGGCCAGGCAACGTCCGCGAACTGGCCAACACCATGAAGCGATGTGTTGTACTTCTACAACAACAGGTGTTGTCGGCATGCGACATCGAACCCCTCCTGACCCGGCCAAACAACCTTCCGATCGAGCCGCATTCCGACCGCAGCCTCAGGGCAGCTCGTGAGGGCTACGAGCGCCTGCATGTAATCCGGGTCCTCTCGGACTGCGGCTGGAACGTCACCGAAGCGGCCCGAATCCTTGAGGTTGACCGCACCGCCCTCTACCGTATCTTCGACCGCCTGAACATACCGACAGCAAAGCCCAGCCAGTAACGAGCGCTGACGGCTAACAGCTGACTGTTTCCGAACTTGGACTGCGGCAGCGAAGCTGCCGCTTTTCCTTGCCCCTACTTCCTCTCCCTTGAACGGGAGAGGACGGAGGTGAGGGTGATTCCGTGCTTCTGACACTTCTAACCTCTAGCTTCTAGCTTCGCCCCCTCCGTCCTCTAGGCTCCTCCCTCAGTCCTATCTCCTCACTCCTCACTCCTCCCTCGGGTCCTCACTAGAACCCTCGACCACTGGACCACTAGACCACTCTTTCCCTGGCACGACTGTTGCTCTTCTCCTCCCCGATGATGCACGTCAGACAAGACCTCGGCACAAGTCGCAGGTCCGTGCCTCATCCGGCTGCACCGAGCCGGTAGAGAATTCACGCCCTGCGGTGCGGGGCGCATCTCAGGAGGTTAGAGATGCAGAGAACACGTAAGGCCGCGCTTGCGTCGCTGGCCGAGGTCTTGTCGGCTTCACAATGCGCCGATGATCCGGTCAAAGGGAGGAAGACGTGAAAGTCGTGTCTCGCTTCCGTGAAGTCCGACCAAAGTACTCAATCGGTCTGGCACTCATTCTCGTTTTGGCTCTCTTCCTGCCCGCGCAGGCCGAGCCGGCATGGCGCTGCGTGACCAGCTCGGCGCCTTGGACCACGAGATACGGCCACACGGGCGTCGTTCATGACGGGCAGATGTGGGTATTCGGAGGCTGCAAGGACTATTCCGCCGAGTTCTACAATGACGTCTGGCACTCGTCGGACGGCGTCGATTGGACGCGGGCCACAGCCGCTGCGCCGTGGTCCAAGAGAGCCAGTCACACATCAGTCGAATTTGCAGGGAAGATGTGGATCATCGGTGGAGGGACTGTAAGCACATACCGCAACGACGTGTGGTGTTCGTCCGACGGAGTGACATGGACGCAGGTCACGCCTGCTGCCGATTGGTCTCCGAGGACTCGGCACTCGTCGTTTATGTTCGACAACAAGATCTGGGTCGTCGGAGGCTACGGTTCGGCTGGCTTCCTGCGGGACGTCTGGAACTCGTCCGACGGGGTTCACTGGAACCTCGTCACCAATTCCGCCGCTTGGTCTGCACGTGACAACAATGAATGCGTTGCGTCCGCGTCCACGGGCACCATCTGGCTTGTTGGTGGAAGGGACGTCACCGGACGACTGAATGACGTCTGGCGATCATCCGACGGGGCGACGTGGACCCGGTGCACTCGCGCGGCTGATTGGCCGACGCGCTGGGGTCACCGATCCGTCGAGTGGAATGGAAAACTGTGGGTCCTGGCCGGCTCCTACCCGGGAGACTACTACAACGATGTCTGGAGTTCCGCTGACGGTGCGCACTGGACGCGCTCGGGTGCTACTGTGGATTGGCAGCCGCGTGACTATCACGTGTGCCTCGTCTTACGCGATAGCCTTTGGCTGATTGGCGGCGTTCGACACACGGTGGAGTTCAATGATGTGTGGAGCTTCGGCGAGGAACGCAGCGCCTTCGGCGACGGCATCTACATCGGTCAACGCGATGTGTACGACACGAGAGAGTCACGGCTCAAGAGTCTGCTGAACGAAACGAAGGCACACAACTTCACCGAGCTCTATCTGAACGTCGGCAATCTAGACGCAGATGGAACACTCTGCTGGGGAGATGGAAGCTCAGGAAACCCGGACAAGGTCAAGCACTTCGTGGAGTACTTCCACAACAACTATCCGCAGGCCAGGCTTCACGCCGTCCTCAATGGTTCCACCCGAGGAAAGCCACCGGTGGTGCGGCTGGGCGATCCCCAAGTCCGGCAGCGCATCTCAGTCGAGTGTGCTTTGGTTCTATGGTACACCGGACTTTACGGCGTGACCTTCGACATCGAGCCAGTCGCGAGTCGGTACTACGTGTGGCCGGAACCGTTTGAGGCAAAGATGAGCTTCTTCCTCGCCACGGTGGACTCCGTGGCCAACCGCGTACCGATTGAGAGAATCTCCACGTATGGCGAGTCTTGGGTCGATGACACGAGGTTTCTCTTCAACGCAGACGTCTGGTCCATCGACGACTATCCGCTGGTCAAGGAGCACTGCGACCATGTGATCGATATGGCCTACAGCAATCTCTCGACCGATGACACTCCGTACGTCGAGTGGATGACTGAGCAGACCGCGGGTATTGCAGAGCGCATCCCTGAGGGTGGATTCTCGATCGCCGTTCCATCCTTCAACTGGGCAGGTGGCGGACACAATCCTCGCCGTCACACTCTACAGAACGCTCTGCTGGGTGTGAAGGCTGCCATTCCTGCGACGGCGAAGATTCACGTATGGGACTGCCCGAGCATGGACGTAGAAGATCCCTTCTGCGGCGAAAACGAGTGGTTCGTGTTTGACAACATATGGAACCAGAATGCTCTGCAAGAAGGCGTAGAGATCACTTCAGTGCCTGCGGGACCTCTCAAGCCAAACGGAGGCAAGGTAGACATCAAGGTTGACTGGCAGACCACGGGTTCCGCGCTACACACCGACATTCACTGGAGCAGAGTCGAGACCAACGGGGATACGTATCCATCGGGCCAGGGGAATACGTGGTCGGGTTCAGGCCCGTTCTCAGAGATTCTACACGTGCCTGAGCCGCCTCACGGCAAGAAGCCATACACCATATGTCTTGTCGCCCACGCTTACTGCGGCATCGCTAACAGATACTCGGAGCCGAAGTACGTGAGTGTGACCTATCGTGGCGGCGGCGGACAAGGCTCTGCGGCAGTTGTGAGTCCGACTGCCAGCGCATGCGAGGGCGCGTTCCCTGACCCGTTCAGCAACGCGACGAAGATTCGCTACTCTGTCGGTGGAATGGCGGGCTTGGAAGCTCCTGTGTCGCTGTCCGTCGTGGACCGCGCCGGACGGGTCGTGAGGCAGTTGGTGAATCAGAGACGGACTGCCGGAGCCTACTCCGTGACCTGGGATGGCCGCGACGACGCGGGACGGAAGCAACCAGCGGGCGTGTACCTGTATCGCCTGCGAGTCGGCGAATTCTCGACGACGCGGAAGGTCGTGAAGTCCAAGTAGTGACGGACGGAGATGGGGCGAGAACCGGCGCCGCCGGGCTCGCCCCTTTTCTATCCATGGAATCTCGTGCTTGCCCTGCCTTGACAGGCCAGCCTGACCGGCTACGATTCGCTGAGATGCTCCGTGCTTTGCTGACAGCAGTTCTCATGCTGGCGGCTTGCAGTACTCCCCCACCGGTGGAGACGAGGTTCCTGTGGCGGAGCGAACTGACGAAGGTCATCCCGGCAGACCTGGATGGCGATTCGACGGACGAATTGGTCTGCACTCACAGCGACTTCGTTCTCGATTGCTACAGCCAGGACATGATGCGGGCCGTCGGCGGCACTGTGTACCGGGACCGCGGGGTCCTAGGCGCCGCGAGCTTGGCGGGAGGAAGCATGGCAGCCGGTATCTGGTACACGTTCGTTCGACATGACTCGTTGTTCCTTTTCAGCACGCTCGCAGGGCAGGACGTCTTTGTCGTTTGTGGACGCGACTCGCTCCCTCCGGCCGGGTGGGACGGAGGCGCCTCCAATGTGATGGTGCGGGACTCAGATGGGGACGGAGACCTTGAAGCTGTGATAGAGGTTGTCAGCAGGATGGACGCTTACCCGCGCGGGATTTACGTCATCGGCTACGCGTCGGGATGCAGGCTCTGGTCGTTTCAGACCGGACCGCCCCCCGTGGCCGCCAGTCTCGTAGACATAGACGGCGACTCGCGCCTTGAGGTGCTGGCAGGCTCCGGCGCGTACATGAACGGTGGTAGCGCCAATGGGACGTCCGACAGCTTCTCCTACGTATTCCTGCTGGGTGATGGCGGCAAGGCTAAGTGGGTAACAAGGATTGGTCGATACTCCTCTGTGGTCTACGCGTCGCGCTGTAGGTCGGGAGCGGAGCGCCATGCCCAGGTCGTGGCCTATGAAGTTGGCAACGAGGTCGGCGGCAGAACGGGCGATAGCGTCTTCCTGCTGGACGCACGCGATGGCTCGATAACCTCACGCAGACAGTTTGGCAGATTCACGAACAGCGGCTCAGTCGGCTACCGAGCGGACGGCAGCACGCTCCTGGCTCTGGCTGGCTCGGACGAAACGCTGCGTGTTCTGGGAGAATCACTTCGGGTTGAGGCCAAGGCGTGGGTACCGGGTGGGGTACGTCGCGTTCTTGCGGGACGGTTCAGCGGGATGGGCTCGCTCGAGTGGGCGGTCGTGACCGTCGATGGGCGACTGATCTTGCTCGACAGCACGCTGGGGATGCTGAGCCGAAGCTCGTCCGCCGAAGTCAACGCCGATGTCGGCCTCCGTCTGGTGAAGAACGGAGCCAAAGACCGTTTGCTTGTGGAGATCCTGGACTACGACCGACCTCGCTGGCTGTTGTACGACTTCAGCCCTACGCCCCTGCTAAGGCAGGGCGTACCTCTTGGGCTCGTCATCTCGCTTAGCGCCGTGATGCTGCTTGGGTTCGCAGTAATCATCGCAGCATCGCGTTCCCGACAGACTCGCGACATGCGGGCGGTCGTTCGCGGCCTGACCGGGCAAGCAGGCGTGGTGGAGCTGGGCAACCGCGGCCAAGTCAGGCACGCCAACCCGAGGGCGCGGGAGCTGCTGGGAGGGGAAGCGGTACCAGCGGGGCCGCTGTCGCAGGCGGTCAAGGCGGTTCTGGCAGAACCGCCCGGGTCGGAGCCAAGGGAGCTTCCGGTCGCGCTGGAAGGCGGCAAGACCGTGCTGGCGCGGGCGGCGCGGGTGCGCTCGGGCGTTATGCTCACGCTGGAGGACATCTCCGCGGTTGAGTATCTGAAGCGTGTTTCGACCTGGGTCCCCGTGGCCCAGAGACTCGCGCACGATATCAAGAACCCGCTGACCGCGATCAGCCTTACCCTGCAATGGGTTGAGCAGGCCACCGGGCCTGGTTCACAGCGCTACGTCGAGAGCATGAGGGACGATATCGACCGCTTGAAGAAGATGGCCGATGGTTTCATGCGGCTGACCAAGCTGGAGCCACCGAAGCTCGTCCCCGCCGACGTGAACGAAGTGGTGCGGGAATGCGTCGGTAGATTCCATGGCGTCAGGCCCGCGGGCGTCGAGTTCAAGTACGAACTGGCCGAAGGCATGCCGCGGCTGGCGCTTGACCGCGACCAGATGGCCGTGGCCCTCTCCAACGTCATCGAGAACGCGATTTCGGCAATGGGCAATGTCGGCAGACTCGTTATTCGTTCGTCGTTCATCGTTGAGGAAAACAGAGTGCTAGAAGTCCGGCCGAAAAGTCTT
>DDXO01000128.1 GCA_002347155.1 Caldifarciminota bacterium UBA2258 | reverse complement strand
TCGCATTAAGTTAGCGCATATGGGACAGTTCCCTATTCCTGCCGCGGATTAGACACACCGCGCGGCGAAGCCGCAAGGTTGAGGTTGAGGCTGATTCCTACCCGCGCGGGTGGAAGGTGCGGTGGGTTTCTCTGAGGTACTCCCGGTCTACGTGAGTGTAGATCTGTGTGGTCGCTATGCTTGAGTGACCGAGCATCTCTTGTACGGCCCGCAGGTCTGCACCGCCTTCGAGCAGGTGGGTGGCGAAGGAGTGGCGAAACGTATGCGGCGTGACGCGGCGGTTGATGCCCGCCAGCGCCACGCAGGCACGCAGGATATTGAGGAACCCCATGCGCGATAACCTGCCGCCGCGGTGGTTGAGGAAGAGGCTTGGGCTCGTCTTCTTGCCGGCGTAGTGTGGACGGGCCACGCTCAGGTAGTCGCGTACCGCGTTGATCGCAGGCTGCCCCATGGGCACGACCCGCTCTTTGCTGCGTTTGCCCATCACCCGCAGGAAGCCGTCGAACAGGGCCAGGTTGCCCGTTTCCAGGCCCAACAGTTCCGACACCCGCAGTCCGCTGCCGTACATCACCTCAAGCATCGCCCGGCTGCGCAAGGCCCAGAACCGGTCCGGCACCCGGCTCGCGGCGTCTATCAACTTCGCGACCTCGTCCTGGGTCAGGACACCGGGCAGTTTCCGTCTCCGCTTGGGCAGGTCGATGTCGTCGGCCGGATTGGCCGTGAGGAGCTGCTCCGATACGAGGAACCGATAGAACAACCGGATGGATACGAGTTTGCGGGCAACCGTGGTCGTGGCCAGGCCGGCGCTGCCAAGCCGGCGGGCGTAATCGTGCAGCATCTTCCGCGTGGTCGCGGCCGGCCGCGCTGCTGCCTCGGGCAGGGCAAGAAAGAACTGCCGGAGGTCGGCGAGGTAGGATTCGGCCGAGCCGTGGGTGACGCTCCGCTCGACCAGCAGGTAGCTCTCGAAGCGCTCCAGCAGCCGCTGAGCCGCTTCAGGCAGCCGGGAGCTCGGTTTCTGTCCGGCTGATGACCGTGTCGTACCGGTCTCTATCATCCGGCTTCGGATGGTCTTCATTGAAGTGCAGGCCTCTGGACTCGGGTCGGCGCAAGGCGCACTCTATGACCAGGAGCGAAGCAGCCACCAGGTTACGCAGCTCCATGGCGGCAACCGTCGGCTGCAGGCGGTCTGCCTCAGCCTCAAGTTCCAGTATCTCCCGGCGGGCCTCGGCCAGGCCTTTGTCGTTTCTGACGATGCCGGCGCTCTGCCACATGCGGGTCTGCAGCCGCTTGCGCAACTCGACGACCAGCCCAGCGTCTTCGTCCGAAGGGGCGAAGGACGAAGGTGGAGTGGATGAGGGTCCTGGCAGTTTGCAGTCTGCAGTTTGCGTTCTGCATTGCTGCGCTGCCTTTTCCGCGGCCCGGTCGGCCATCACCAGCGCTTCAAGGAGCGAGTTCGAGGCCAGCCGGTTCGCGCCGTGCAGGCCGGAGCAGGCGCACTCGCCGGCAGCGAAGAGCCCGGGGACCGACGTCTCGGCCCACTCATTTGTCTCGATGCCGCCGCAGACGTAGTGCGCAGCCGGCACCACGGGTATCGGCCGGCGCGTGATGTCAATGCCGAATTTCAGGCAGGTCTCGCTGATATTGGGGAAGCGCTCGCGCAGCCGTTTGGGGTCCAGGTGCGTAGCATCGAGCAGGACGTAGTCGCCGCCGCGCAGCCTGAGTTCCGTGGCGATGGCCCGCGCTACCACGTCGCGCGGCGCCAGGTCGGCGTCCGGGTGGTAGGCGGGCATGAACGCATGGCCGTCGCGGGTCCGGAGAACCGCACCTTCGCCGCGGACCGCTTCGGAGATGAGAAAAGCGCGGCCTTCGAGCATGTGCCCGTAGAGCGACGTGGGATGGAACTGGACGAACTCCATGTTCGCGATTCTGGTGCCGGCGCGGAACCCCATCGCGACCCCGTCCCCGGTCGCGATAGGCGGGTTGGTGGTGTGCAGCCAGGCCTGTCCCATGCCCCCGGTCGCGAGAAAGCAGACCCGCGCCCGCAGGGTCTCGACGCTTCCGCTCGCCTTGTCCAGCACGCGGACGCCACAGCAGCGGCCGTCTTCATCCCGGACCAAGTCGATGGCGAAGTGCTCCTCGAGCAGCGTTACGTCCCGGTCGGAGCGAACCGCCTTAAGCAGACCGTGCTCGACCTCCGCGCCGGTGAAATCGCGGGCGTGGACTATCCTCCGGCGCCGATGTCCGCCTTCCTGCCCGAGGTCGAAATGCTCCGTTCCGGTTGCATCCGCGTAGATGTTGAAGGGCACGCCAAGGCCGTGCAGCTCGCGCACGAGCCCGGGCCCGGCCTCAGTGACCAGCTTGACGATATCCGGGTGCGCTATGCCGCCGCCGGCGCGGATTGTGTCCTCGTAGTGGAACCGTGCGCTGTCGTCGGAATCGACCGCCGCCGCAATGCCGCCCTGAGCGTAGTTCGTGTTCGACTCCGTGTCCTCTTTCTTGGTGACGAGCAGCACCGAGCCCTGCCGGCTGACGCGGTGCGAAAACCAGAGCCCGGCCATGCCCGAGCCGATGACGAGGAAGTCGAACGCGTCACGCTTCACGCGTGAAGCTAGAATCGGTAGCAGACTTTGATGCCGGGGTCGCTGTCCCCGGGCCGGAACTCGACCCGCCTGGCCGGACCCTCCCGGCCGGCGAAAAAGGCACAGTCAACCAGACTGACCAGGCGGTTCAGGAGCAGCGCTCCGACCGCGAACTGCGCGGCGAGCGCGGCATCGCGGCCCGCCCGGCGTGTCCCCCAGTAGCGATACCGGGCCGAATCCGAGCTCCAGTTCCACGCCTGCGCGCCGAAGTAGCCCTGGCTCTCGTAGTAGGCGTGCTGCCGTTCCGGGTCGTCCGGGTACAGGGCCCGTGCGTCCGACCGCACGTCCTCATTGTATTCGACGGAATTGTCGTATCGCTCCAGCGCCCGATAGTACCGCGACGCCTTGACGGTCAGGTCGGCACCCGCCTCGCGTCCGGCAGAGATGCGCGCGTCATGCTCATGGGCCGAACTGGACCACGAGAACCCGGACCAGAGTGCCCAGACGGCGCCGTCCAGCCAGAGCAGGGCTTCACCACGCCCGGTGCTGCCCAGCAACATCTGCCCGGCGCCAGGCAGCGCCATCGACGCGAGAATGGCTTGTCCCCGCGGTAACGGCTTGGGAGCGGTCGCGCCGACCGTTGTCTGGGCCGCTACCACAAAGCCGAGAAGCACAGTCCATATCATTGTCACCCTCTCATTCTATGACGACCTTGCGGCTCTCGAATCCGTCGCCGTCCCTGACTACGAGGAAGTAGGCCCCGGCTCCAAGCCCGCGCAGATCGAATCCGGACCGGTCGTCGGTCGCCGCCTGCCGCACCTGCCGTCCCGAGGCGTCGTAGAGCCGAACGACTCCACGCGCTGAACCCGGGCCGGTCGCGAGCCGGGAGTTGCGCCGCACGACACTCGGCGACCCGCCCGACTGAAAGCTGGCGGCCGGTCGCTCATCCACCCCGACAACATCCCAGTCGGTCAGCTTGGCGTAGATGTCGAATCCCCTGTGCCGGCGATTGTCAGCCCAGGCGAACGCCAGCACGCTGTCGCTTGCGGCGATGCTCTGGCCCACGGTCCAGTGGTGGTTGTTCGGGAACAGATTGGGCGCGTTCACTATCCGGTTGCGGCCGATGCGCGTACCGTCCGGCCGGAACCGCTGGCAGTAGATTTGGGGATTACCCGGGAAGTCGCGCTCGTCGTTGAACTCAACCACCAGCCTGCCGTCGGGGGCAAATGCACAACTCGGCGAGTAAGCTGCGGCCGCAGCCGGATTGTCGTTGACCCGCTCGTTGCCTCCCATCCGCACTCCGGCCGAATCGAACCACTGCACGAAAACGTCGTACACGTCGTTCCGGGTGTCTTCCCAGGCCACGGCAAACCTTCCCCGCTCGTCAATCGCGCACGACGGGTAGCCGTGGTACCTGCCCGGAGGGTCGAGGTTCACGCGGATGTTAGCGCCGACCGCGGAGCCGTCGGCCCGGAATGCCTGGCAGTAGATCTCGGACGTCCCTGAGCGATAGTCCATCCAGGCGCAGACGAACCGGCCGCCCCGGTTCATGGCCGCGCTGCCATAGTACCCGTAGCCGGTTGAGTCCTGTACCGCGAACTCCGGGCCCAGCGGATTCCGGTCTGCATCATACCGGCGGCAGTACATCTGGTACGGGCCGTCGCGTGTATCCATCCAGAGAATGACTGCATTGTTGGCGGAGTCCATCGCCACGTACGGATACCACTGGAACGCGCCGGTCACGTCGGAATTCACGCGGAAATCGGAGCCGAGCGGCATGCCGCCTGAGTCAAGGAACCGGGCGTAGATATCGGTCGAATCCGGACCCGCCCGCATGTCGGTCCAGGCAACAAGAAACCGGCCGTTGCCGCCTGCCGCACTGGCATAGTACTGGTTGGCGCCGCCCGCTCCGTCGCTGTTGAGCCGCAGGTTCGCACCGAGCAGGTTTCCTCCGGCGTCGGTCACGCAGCGGTAGATATCGGTCGGCCCGTTCCGCTCATCTTCCCAAGCCACGCAGATAAGCCCGCTCGCTTCCATGCCGATTGACGAACAACGCTGGAGCGCGCTGCCCTGGTCGTCATTGACTCGGATGTTGGCACCGACCTTGCTGCCGTTCCGGGCTATCCGCTGGCAGTAGATGTCGGCGTTGCCGGAGCGGGCATCGGACCAGACCGCCCAGTACCCGCCGTCCGGCCTCGCCTCGATCGCGGGTTCTGCCTGGCTGCCGGTCGCGACGTCGTTCAGCCGGAAGCTCGCGCCCTGCGGGTTCCCGCTCGCGTCGTAGCGCCGGGCGTAGACGTCGTTGTCGCCATTCCTTGCGTCGGCCCAGACGACCACAAACTCGCCGAAGCGGTTCACCGCGACGCCCGAACCGCTCTGGTTAGAGCTGCCGTTGTCGTCGTTGACCTTGAAATTCTGGCCCGCCGGGCTCCCGCTCGCATCGTAGCGCTGGCCGTACACGTCCCAGTTGCCGTCTCGGCTGTCGTCCCAGGTGACCACGAACGAGCCTCCGGCGCCGCACGAGACATCGGGGTTCCACTGTGTGTTCGGGTCCGACGTGACCTGGACGTTCGTCCCGAGCCGCTGCCCCTGAGAGTTGAACCGCTGGCAGAAGACGTTCCAGTCATACGGACCGCCACCACCCCTGCCGTCCATCCAGGCAACGGCGAACCGGCCCGAGCTGTCTCCCGACACAGCCGGCTCGTACTGGTTCGCGGCGCCGACCGGGTCGTCGTTGACCCGGAAGTTGGTGTCCATGGGTGTCCCGTCCGGATCGAGGAACTGGGCGAAGATATCGCCGGTCAGACCGTATCTTCGGTCATCCCACGCGAGCAATGCCACGCCGCTCGGCGCAACCCAGATACCGGACATGCTCTGGTCGCCGGCGGCGGCCGAATCGCTGACCCGGAAGTTGTCGCCGAGCCGCGCGCCTGCGGCATCGAACCGCTGAGCGAACAGGTCGGAATTGCCTATGTCTCTGCGGTCTTCCCAGCAGAAAAGGGCACGACCGTCCGGCCGGATCGCGCTCGACGGGTCTCCCTGCCAGCCCATTGTGATATCGTCATTCAGCCGCTCATTCACGCCAACCTTGTTGCCGGCCGAGTCGAGGCGCTGGAACCACACGTCAGCGTCGCCGTCGCGGAACTCATACCAGCCTACCACGAAGCTACCCTGCCCATCGACCCCGATCTTGGGTGCAAGCTGTCTGCACCCGCTCGCCGTATCGTCATTGAGGACAAAGTCATCCTTGATGACGCCGTCTGTACCCGAACCCCACGCCCCACGCCCCACGCCCCACGGTGCATGGCGAGGCGGACGCGAATTGCCGTTCGGTAGCGGTCGCGGATTGTCAGGAGTACGCATTCGGAGAAGCTCGGCCGGCCCGGCCATGACAGAGGTAACTGCAAGTATCGCCGTCAACACGGCGGTCTGCAATCTCCAATCTCCGATCTTCACTGACAGGGTCTATCTCACGATTGCCAGCTTCGTGAACTTCACCTCGCGCTTGCCCGAACCCTTCGCCTCGAGCCTGACGATGTATGCGCCCGGCGCAATAGCAGTGAGGTCGACCGTTGTCTCGTTGTCGGCGTCTTTGACTGCCTGGCCGTCGAACTCAGCCCCGACCGGCTCGCCGCTCATGTCCAGGAACCTGAGCCTGACCTGTTCGGCGTCGTTGAGGCGGTACCGAATGTTGACCATGCTGCCGGCCGGGTTCGGGTAGACGTAGAGCTTGCCGACAAGCTCCGTGTTCGTGCGTGGCTGCCACGGCGGCAGCTCGGAGTCGAGAATCAGGCCGGTGTGGCAGGGGTCATGGTACGCACATGCCCACCTGATGCTGGAAGCCGGGCCCGGCATGTCCCAGACGTAGAACGTGCCGGAATCCGACCCGGCGGCAAGCTCGATGTCCCCATCCCCATCGAGGTCAACCACGAGCGGCACCGCGCTGATTCCCTCAGTCGCCATCAACGGGAAGTAGTCCAGCGGCTCGCCGGTCCTGCCGTTGAACCCGAGCAGCCCGTACTGCGGCGAGCCGATGACCACGTCGGAGACACCGTCGGCGTCAAGGTCGGCCACGACCGGCGAAGACAGGTACTGGAAATAGGTGTCGAACATGATGATCCAGTTACCTGCCAGTTCGGTAGTCGTGTAGGTGGAATCCTGCGTGAAGGGGTAGTTGGTAACGAGGTTTGCAGTGCGGTTCAACGCGAACAAGTCGTTCATGGATGCGGCGAGAACGTCCGGATACTGGTCGCCGTCCATATCTGCGGCGGCAAGCGTGCCGGTGAACGGGCTGCGGATGAACTCGCGCGACTGGAACTTCACCTCTCCGTCCAGCCCGACCAGGTACAGCCGGAAGTCGTGCTCGCCCGCGGCAACCGCGGCAATCTCCTTCTGCCCGTCCCGGTCGAAGTCGCCGACCACCGGCTGGGCCTTGGCGTAGTAAGGCGAAGTGCTGAGCACCACCGGAAAGCCGCTCGCCAGCGAGCCGTCCGGGTTGTAGAGGAACAGCCGTCCGTCGCCGCTGAGCAGGACAATCTGAGGCCGGACCGTATCGGTGACGGCAACCGGCGCGCGGATCTCCGAGCCCACAAGGACCGGGAATCCCGGCATCGCTGTCCCGTCGCCCTTCCAGGCATAGAGCTTCATGTCGGTCGAGCCGACGATAATCTCCTTCTTGCCGTCGCCGTCGAGATCTGCCAGCACCGGCGCGGCAAAGACCCTGTCTCCCACCTTGATTCGCGTGGGCGTCCCGACGACAGGGACGACAGTAACAAACGTGTCGTTGCCCGCCGCCACTACCTCCAGCTTCGCGTCGCCGGTGACGTCGCCGACCGCGACGTCGGCCCGGGTGGTATAGCCGAGCCCGAGCGCACGGACCGTGGACCCGTCGGAACGCCAGATCTTGAGCCCGCCGGCCGTGTCAATGGCGACGATTTGCAGCGAATCGTTGCCGTACATGTCCGCGGCGAACGCCGACAGGAACGGCGTGTTGCCCACGCCCGATTTCGGGAAACCCGGCTGGTACAGGTCCCACCCGATCTTCACCGCGATGACCGTGTCCTTGAGACGTGCGGTCGTATCGACCGCCCCCAGCAGTTTGACGCTCAGAAAGCTGCGGCCCTTGTACCCGTCGCTGCTCGGGTTGGTGCGGGCGGTGAAACTGTCGTTGTACCCGCCCCGAAAGAACGGGTCGTACTTGTACCCGAATATCTCGTAGTTCGGCGCCCGCGACTGCCACCAGATTACGTCAAAGTCCTGCACGCCGTCGCCCTCTTCCAGGTCCACGCCCTTGCGCGCCGGGTCGATGTTGACGGCGTTGTACGGCCCGTAATCAGCGAGCACCTTCCGGTCCACATGCCAGATGAGCACTCCCGACCCGGGCTGGAAGAAGTCGTACTCATTGAAGTCAACCGATACCACTACTCCGTCGCTGTCGTTGACCACGATCGTGTCCGGTGCGCGGACGTCCACCTGCCGGTTCTCCAGAAGGAAGTACTCGTCCGGGCTGATCGGAATCTTGACGATTGTAGGCCGGCTCGAATCTCCCCGCCGGCCGAACAACGCCGAGTCCATCTGGGCCGCGAATATCGGTATCGACTCGACCGGCACCTTCACGGTCTTCACCTGATTGATGGTGTCGAGGAACAGCGTGCGGTTGTAGGCGTCAAGGAAGCCGGGTATCACGCCCGGAGGCGCTCCGGCTCCGTAATCGCCGAGCCACGCGCCGTAGCCCATCAGGCTCCATCCGCCCACGCCCATCGTCATACCGGTCACGTCGTACAGGTCGTATGCGCCGAGCAGATGGGCGAACTCGTGATAGAGCGTGCCGGCCAGGCCGGTCATGCCGAGGACGTTGACCTCACCCATGTACATCGTGTCCTGGCGCATCATCTCCGGCAGTACGGTCGCGCGTTCGATGCGGGTGCGGCCCGAGTCCACTGCGATGTAGGGCACCCCGAGGTAGGCCTGAATCGCGTCAGACGGTATCTCTCCGGCCAGCAGGTCGAAGGGAGAGTCCCGCTCAACGTCGGACTGCAGCCCTGAGCCCGCGTGGAACACGATGAACTCGTCATAGTCGCCGAAGTGTATTTCCGGGTCTCGGTCCGCCACCTTGAACGCATCGTTCATCAGCCGCACCAGGCCCATCTCGATGGCGTCGTACGATATCGTGTCGCCGTAGAACTGCATCTCGCGCGGCAACTCGTAGCAGGTCTTCTCACCCGACGGCATCACAGTGTATTCGACATAGAGGTTGCCCAGCGACTGCGCCAGGAAGTAGTTGCGCAATCCCTCCATCTGCCGCTCAAAGTAGTTCTTGAAGTGCGGTGGGTCGTAGAACAGGCCCGAGTCCGGGGTCAGGAAACCGAGCGTGTCCATCCTGCCGTCGCCGGTCGTCAAAGGCGTCGTGTCGGGCTGGAACTCGACCCTGAGGCAGAGGACCCGGACGGTGTCCTTGCCCCCGGCCTGCAGCTTCCTGATGCGCGCGAGCTGGGACGCGGTCGGTTTGAACCGGTAGCGCTCCTGCGGCGCCGGGCTCTTCTGGGCCTTGACGAAGGTCTCCAGCAGCCGCGCTGTATGCTCAGCCTCACCCGGTATGTTCCTCCGCTGCGACTTCACAATCCGGAGCTGCCGCGCCTCGGCCGCCGATGACAACAGCACCGCGACGACAAGGAGCAGTCCTGCCGTGTGCTTACTCCTCACTGCTGACTCCTAACTGCTCACTTGCCTTCAAAGACGGAGAGAGAGGGATTTGAACCCCCGATACCCTTGCGAGTATACGTGATTTCGAGTCACGCGCCATCGTCCACTCGGCCATCTCTCCAATGAGAAAAGCATCATGCCTTACACATCATGCGTTGTGCATTCGCGCGTTTCGCGCGGAAGTACCGCCGAAAACGGGCACTGTACCGCGGCGGATCCGATGAGCCGCTTCGAGGGACTTCCCCCTCTTTCGGCCCGTGCCGCGTTCCTCTCGTCGTTCAGCGGACGCGCTCCCTTCCCGGCCTGTCCCCTGTCTTGCCGAACGCCTGCCGCGGAAGAATCTCTTCATCAGCACTCCGGCCTCAGCCGCCAGCACGCCCTCGACCACCTTCAGCTTGTGGTTGAACCGATTGTCGCGGGCGATGTCGTACCGCGAGCCCAGGCAGCCGAACTTCGGGTCCCGCGCGCCGAATACCACTAGGTCGGGCCGTGCCAGAGTCAGCGCCCCGGCGCACATCAGGCACGGCTCGATGGTCACGTAGACCGTGGCCCCGCTCAACCGCCAGTTCTCGAGCGTGGTCGCGGCTGCTCCGATTGCCACAATCTCGGCGTGCGCGGTCGGGTCCTTGAGTGACTCGATTCGGTTGTGCCCCCGGCCTATTATCCGGCCCTCGTGCACCACCACACAACCCACCGGCACCTCGCCCTCGGCCGCCGCCGCCTCGGCCTCGGCCAGCGCCGCCCGCATCCACTTCTCGTGAGAGGATTCAAGGAGTCCGGGATTCAGTAATTCAGGGGCCGGGTCCCGCACCGGAACCCTCGACTCCTTGATCCCCCGACCCCTTCTAGACCGCGCCCGGCGCGACTTGAACGCGCAACCTACGGATTCGTAGTCCGGCACTCTATCCAATTGAGCTACGGGCGCTTTGGAACTCTCGCCTATTCTATTCGCCTCAGAGGCTGAAGTCAAGAATCCGAGACTCCCCTGATTCCGGCATTGAACCACAGAGCGCACAGAAACCCTGGGGGCGGAATCCGAACTGAGTCCTCACGCACTCTGCTTTCTCTGTGGCCTCAGTGGTTGTCTCAATCCCGGTTCTCGGAGACCCGGAACCACTTGGCCATGCTGATAAGCGGCCGCACTTCGTAGCCCAGCTTCTCGTAGAATCGGGCCACGTCGGCCCGGGCTTCCTCGACCTCCAGCCTCACCCGCAGACAGCCCTGCTGCCTGAACCAGCTCTCGGCGTGTTCCATCATCTGCCGGCCGATACCCTTGCGCTGCAGGTCCGGCTTCACCGCCAGCTTGTATATCCAGCCGCGGTGGCCGTCGTATCCGACCATGACCGTGGCCACCACCTTGCCCTCGAAGGTGCCGACGAAAAACGACTCCGGGCTGTGCCGCAGCTTCTTCTGGATGTCGGCGCGGGGATTCCACTGTGGTGTGGTGATGCCGGCCAGGCCCCAGACCTCAAGCACCGCGTCGGTGTCTTCAATCACGAACGGCCGTATCTCAAGCCCCTTCATAGGGTTTCCGGCAGTACGCAATTCTGTCGGGGAACTGGGACTGTGTCCGAGGACATGGACTTCACTCCTAGATTCTCACCGCCTCAGGAGGGAAGTCAACCTCTGCCCGCAGACAGCATTCCGGCCGCTCGCGCAGATACGCAGACCGGCTGCGTTCGTTACCGGATATCGGCCCGAGACTCAGTATCTGGAACCGGGCAAGCGCGAACGGAGTGAACGACCAGCCGGAAGCACGGCCTCGTCACATGGGCCAGACCCGCAATATGAGTACAATCGCGGCCGCGGTCACCAACAAGGACAGCGGCAGCCCGGTTCGCCAGTAATCACCGAACCGGTATCCGCCCGGACCCATCACCAGCGTATTCGACTGGTGTCCTATCGGCGTGAGGAAAGCGCAGGACGAACTTACGGCCACCGTCATCAGGAACGGATCGGCTGAAACCCCGAATCCCTGGGATAACCCGAACCCCACCGGTGCCATGAGCAGGGCCGCCGCCGCGTTGTTGATGATGTTCGACAGCAGCATCGTGAAAACGAAGAGCAGCACAAGCGTAACGGCCGGCGGCCAACGACCTCCGATAGCCAGCAGCCCGTCAGCTACGAGCTTCGCTCCGCCGGTGTTCTCCAGCGCCTGTCCGACCGGAATCAGCGCGCCCAGGAGCACGATGACGGGCCAGTCTACCGCTTCGTACACCTCGCGCACCGGCAGCACACCGACAAGCACGTTCACTGCCGCGGCCAGCATCAGCGCAACTGGGGCGGACAGCCAGCCGAGGAGGATTGTCGCAACGGCCAGCGCGAATACGACGACCGAAAGCACGAGGCGCCGGGGCCGGCCGACTAACAGACCGCGACTTACCAGAGGCAGGCACCCCAGCTCGGCAAGCCTCTCCGGCATCTGGCTGGTATCGCCCCTCAGCAGCAGCACATCGCCGGAGCGGAACCGTATCTCCTTCAACCTCTGCTCCAGCCGGCTGCCTTCGCGCGCCACGGCCAGCAGGTGCACGCCATGCCGGTCGAGCAGCCTCATCTCCTCCGCGCTGCGGCCGACGAGCGCTGACTCCGGTCGCACCACGGCTTCGGCGATGCCCAGCTCCTCTACCCCCTCCAGTCGTTCCTCAAACTTCTCGCCGCCGACCTTGAAACCGCCCTTGGCCGCCAGCTCCTGCAGGTCCACAGGTCTGGCCGCAACCACCAAAACGTCACCCTTGCGGATTCGCCCCTCAAAGGAGTTCCCGGCAATCCTCGTCCCCTCGCGCAGCACCATCAGCAAAGGCACCGGCTCGCCGAATGCCCGGCGCAGCTCCTCCAGGGTCCACCCGGCCGCGGCCGACTCACCGGTCACCTCAAGCTCGCTCACGTAATCACCGGCATCGAAGAGCTCGTCGGCCGCGCGCCGAGCCTTCCTCTTTGGGATAAACCGCCAGCCGAGCAGACCGAGAAAGACGATACCGACCAGTGCCACCCCGCCTCCGACCGGCAGGTATGAGAACATCCCAAACCCTGCCCCCATGTGCTCCGCCCGGTACGCGGAAACGATGATGTTGGGTGGCGTACCGATAAGCGTTAACAGCCCGCCCAGCAGCGAACCGAAAGCGAGAGGCATCAGCAGGCTGGACGGCCGGGTACCGTGCTTGCGGGCCAGCCGCAGCGCAACCGGCATCAGCAGCGCGAGCGCTCCCACGTTATTCATGAACGCGGAGAACAGCGCGACGACCAGAGCAAGCAGCAGCACCTGGACAGTCGTGAACCGGCCGGTGCGCAACACCCGCCGGGCGAGAAGACTGACAAGCCCCGAATGCTGGAAGCCCCGGCTCAGCACCAGGGCCGCGGCAACGGTTATGACCGCCGGGTGGCCGAATCCCATGAACGCCTCGCTTGCCGGTATGACCCGGACCAGAACCAGCACCAGCAGGGCAAGCAGAGCTACAACGTCATAGCGGATGCGGTTCCAGATGAAGGCGGCGAGCGCGGCGGCAAGGACAACGAAGACCGGGAACGACTCATCCATCCCGGGCCGCTATCTCGACAGGACACCCCGGCGGGGCGCTTCCGCCCGCGTTTGGCGCAAGAAGTGCGCCCCGGTCCGCGGGTCGAGCACCCGCCTGCACGTCGCGTCGAAGGCGACCGCGTCCATATCCTCAATTACAGACGGCCGTATCTCAGGACCCTTCATCCGGTCTCCTTCGGGACGCGCGACACAACCCGATCCCGTCGAGGAATTGGGATTGTGTCCCAGGTCATGGACTGCATCGTTGAGATTCTCACCGCCGGAGAAAAGAAGTCAACCTTGCCCGGAGCGGACTAGCCAACCACGGCTGGACACGGGTGCGCTGTCGGACAGGGGTCGCCGAGACCAACACAGATGATAGAGAGGTCGAGGCCTGCGCCTGGGCTTGGGCTCCCGCTTGTGTGCTTCCGCTCAGCGCCGCACTGCAACCTTCCGCGTCCGGCCCGCGTCCCCTGCCCCGCGCCTCTCGTCCCTCACGAAGTAGACTCCCGGCTTCGGAGCGAGCACCCGCCTCCCGGTCACGGTCATTCGCCAGGTCGGACAGGACACCAACCGAACAACAAGAACGGGCGGGCTCTGCATCCTTGCACGGAACTCCCCGTGCCGGCTCAACCGCCATCGTTCGGCGCAATGCAAGCCGCAAAGCATCCGTCAATGCTCCCAGCAAAGCCCCGTCCATCGCTCCCCTCATCGGAACTCTCATCGCATCGTCCATTGCATGCCGCATCGTACCTCCGGCTGGATTCCGCGCTGTACCTCAACCTCGACCTCAACCTGAATCCTTCACTGCTCCCGTCACTGGACCGCGCATCGCTTGCGAAGCTGCTCCGCGCATTGCTCCCCGCATTGAACCCTTCATTGCTCCGTTCATTGCAGGTTTCAACGCACCGGTCATTGCTCGCTGGAATTGATGCTGCATGGCTCCCCGAAATGCAGCCCGGGAGGCGACCGCTATATGCGGATTCCTGCACTTGCGACCGGACCTAACCCGGCGATGATATGGTAGTTATGCCTGATGGCTGTCTTGCGATGTTTGTCCAGTTCTTTCCCGCCCTTCGGCCCTGGGTCCGATTGAACTGACAGACGAAACCCGCGACGGTCGACGATGGACGAGGGACAAAGAACGTTCCGCGACCGCAAGCTCTCTCGCGAAGGCCAGATACGCCTGCCGGTCAGACCCCTCCGGCACGAACAGACTGACTATCACCCTCCAAGATGACGTAAGAATCTTCATCTCCCTGGTTTTCCTCGTCCCTCCCCCATCCTCAATTCTGCCTTCTAGCTTCTGAAATCTGACTTCTGCCTTCGCCCGTTCCTCAAGAACGACCATCCCCCCTACGGTCACCTGCCGTCCGAGGGGGGGCCGGGGGAGTGCTCTAGAAAGTGCCTGTGACCGCGCCGGTGGAAGTGCCTGTGACCGCGCCGGTGA